>JBBRVS010000087.1:0-21131 GCA_038246645.1 Pyrinomonadales bacterium | reverse complement strand
ATAATCGTATTCGGGATCGAAAACGTAATATTCCTTCACGCCGAATTGCTGATATAACAGCCATTTTCGATTCAAATCTTCGCTCCATGTCAAACGCGAAGAAACTTCAAAAATCACCTGCGGAAATACTTTTTCTTCCCACAATTTATAGGTGTGGCGCGTTTTGTTGGAAACGTCGAAACAAATCATCGCGTCCGGCGAAAATACCTTGCGTTCGCTGTCTTGTTCGTAATAAACGAGATTGTTTCCCGAAACATAAACGTCTTCGAGATGATTAAAATAAATCTTTAAGGCTTCGATCAAATAATAAATCTGGTCGCGGTGGATGTCGGTTTCCGCCATCGGTCGTGTTTCTGATTCCATAAAGTTCTCCGATTTCATTTTTGGTTTTGCAATTACACTCATAGTTTTTCCTCGAGAAATTAAAAGTCAAAAAATAATACCACAATTTACAAAAAAACTTCATTGAATAATTGTGAAAAAAATAACGCTTTCAGCAAAAAAGGGTAAGAATAAAAAAGCGAAAAATTTGTCTGAAAAGATAAAAGTTTTATCGGTTAAAGCTATTTTAGAGACTTATCTTTTCAGGTAAAAATAATATAAGACTTTTCTAAAATAAATGAAACCGTTTAAGGATTTATTTACCGGTGAAAAAGTCTTAAAGTGAAAAAGTTTTTGATACTTTTCGGTATCCGTTTTTTCTCAAAAAGTAAACAGGTCTTACCGGAAAAGGACTGTAAAAGAGCGCAAAAATAAACTTTTTCATTTTTTCACACTTTCACTTTTTCACTCTTTTTTCGTTTTTATTGCCGGATTTCAACAAAAGATGATTCACATATTATCATAACGCTTGAGTTTTCTGTAAAGAGTCGAGAGATCAATTCCCAAAATTTCCGCCGCGTCCGTTTTATCCTGCCCGACGGAGGCGAGAATTTCGCTGATATAACGGCGTTCCATTTCTTCCAGCGTCGGACGCAAACCTTCGGGATCGCGCATTTCAAAATTATTTTCCGTATTGACTCTGATCTTCGGCGGCAGATTTTCCGGCGTGATTTCATCGTTGCTCAAAATAAAAGCGCGTTCGACGGCATTTTGCAATTCGCGGACGTTGCCCTGCCAGTTGTAACCCATCATCGCCGCCATCGCTTCCCTGGTGATCGGCTTTTCGTTGGCGTTTTGTTCACGCGCGATTTTTGCAATGAAATGTTTTGTCAGAAGCGGAATGTCTTCGCGCCTTGCCCGAAGCGGCGGCAGGGAAATTTCGATGACATTCAGGCGATAAAACAAATCCTCGCGGAAACGATTTTCAGCAACTTCCGTTTCGAGATTTTTATTGGTCGCGGCGATGATCCGCGCATCGAATTTGACCGGTTTTGAAGAACCGACGGGCATCACTTCCTGTTCCTGCAAGGCGCGTAATAATTTAACTTGAAGTTGTTGGGGCATTTCGCCGATCTCGTCCAAAAGAAGAGTTCCGCCGTCAGCCGCGCGAAACAAACCTTTTTTGTCGGCGGTCGCGCCGGTAAAAGCGCCTTTCATATGTCCGAAAAGTTCGCTCTCCAGAAGGCTTTCCGGCAACGCACCGCAATTGACGGCGAGAAATGCTTTTCCGGCGCGTCCGCTGTTAAAATGAATGGCGCGGGCAATTAATTCCTTTCCCGTTCCCGATTCGCCCTGAATCAAAATACTTGCATTCGTCTCGGCGACCTTTTCGACAATGCGGAAAACTTCCTGCAAAGCCTCGCTTTTGCCGATGATTTCCGAAAAACCGTAACGCTTATCAATCTCGCGCCGGAGAACGCGGTTTTCCCGAAAAAGCTCTCTGGTCAGAATCGCATTTTTAACGGTTTGTAATAAATCCTCATTGACAAAGGGTTTTGTGACATAATCATACGCGCCCTTGCGAAGGGCGGCGATTGCCGAATCAACCGATGAATACGCCGTCATAATTATCACGATCGCTTCTTCGTCAATTGATTTTATCCGGTCGAGAAGTTCGAGTCCGTCCATTCCCGACATTTTTATATCGGTCAGCGTTACGGCAATTTCACTCGCCGGGAAAATTTCGAGCGCGTTTTCCGCGCTGTCGGCGGTCAAGACATTGCAACCCACATCTTCGAGCAGCTGGCGCAGAATCGAGCGCATCAATTCTTCATCTTCGACGACCAAAACATTCGGTTTGTTCATAATTAAAAAAGTTCCAAGTTCCAAGTTCCAAGTTTCAAGTTATTCTTGAATTTATTAATTAGAACACAAATAAAAGAATTGTTTCAAAATTAACCTGGAACTTGGAACTTTGAACTTTGAACAAAAAACCTGCTTCGTGGTAGCATCAAATTTATCGTTTTAATAAATTTAATGCGGCTTCATAAATCAATAAATATTTGTTTTTTAATCATCTTTCCGGTGCTTTTCTGCGCGGCGATTTCCGCCCAGGAAACGAATCCGGTTGATAAGCAAGTCGCCAATCCGCTTTCCGATCAGCCGAATGTCAAACCGATCACGCCCGAAAACAGCATCAAAGCCCCGAAAACGGCGCAGGATCCAAGCTATAAACAAGAAGGCGGCGACGGCAATCTGGTCGTTTATTCAAATAAACAAACCGTCGAAGGCGAAGAAGGAAAGCGCGTTATCGTTCACGAAGGAAATGTTGATGCGCGGTACGGAATTTATCGGATGCAAGCTGATAAGATCACGGTTTATGATGCGAAAAATACCATTGTTGCCGAAGGCAGCGTCGTTTTCGATCAGGGCGAAGCGCAGCGCATTACGGGGGCGAAAGGCGTTTGGAATTATAAAACGAAACTCGGAAATTTCAGCGATTCGACCGGATTTACCAATCAGACCGAAGACGGCACGGTCATTTATTTCAAAGCCGACCGCGTGGAAAGAGTCGCCCTTAACGAAGTTATCGTCGAAGGCGGCGTTTTTACGTCCTGCGAAGATGCCGTCCCGAATTGGAGTTTTTCGGCAGACAAGGCAACGATCCGAACAAACGACCGGATAAAACTCAAAAACGCCAAATTTCGCCTGAGAAATATCCCGATCATTCCCGTACCGTTCGCCTCGATCCCGATCAAAGAGCGCGACCGCGCTTCGGGATTTTTAACGCCTTCGGTCGGTTTTTCCGGCAATAAGGGTTTTCGCGCTTCGGGCGCATATTATTTGACGCTCGGACGTTCGGCGGATGTAACCTTTCGCGCCGATCTGTTTACATCACGCGGCATCGGCTATGGTGCGGATGTTCGCACCCGCGCCAATTCGCGTTCGTTTCTCGATTTCGGCTTTTACGCCGTCAAAGACCGGATTCTGGGCGGGAGCGTGAGCGTGAAAAATCCCGATCAGGGCGGAAGTCTGGTTTATGCCGAAGGCGTACATTATTTTTCCAACGGTTTTACGGCAGTCGCCGATGTTCGGATAACTTCGAGCCTCGCCTTCCGGCAGGTTTTTTCCGACGGAATTCAGCAGATCATTTCGCCGATCGAGGTTTCGCAGGTTTTCGTCAATAAAAGCTGGAATAATTACACGATGAATATTCGGGCGCGTTCCGAGGTGATCTCGATTCCGAATGTTCGCATCAAAACAAGGAATCTGCCGAGCATCAATTTTGAAAAACGCCCGGCACCGATCTCATTTTTCAAAAACGCTTATTTTTCATTTAAAACAAGCCTCGAAGGCGTTTCGCGGCGCGAAGAAGTTGATAATCTCGCCGTCTATCAGCAGCAGACGGGAAATGATCCGGTCGTCTCGCCGGCGGTCGGACAGCGGTTCGATATTCATCCGCAGGTAACGCTTCCCATCAATTTTAAATATCTGACCGCAACGGCGACCGCCGGAGCGCGCGTAACCTATTATTCCAATTCATTTAACGATATGCGAAGAGTCGTCGGGCGCGACGTGATTCGCAAATACGGCGAATTCGAACTCGACTTGCGTCCCGTCGCTTTAGCCCGAAATTTCTACGGCGCGGGCGACAAATTCCGCTTCCGCCACGTTATCGAGCCTTTTTTGACTTATCGTTTTATCGAAGGAATTGATAATTTCGATAAAATCATCCGCTTTGATTTTTCCGACACCGAAACCGACACCAACGAGATCGAATACGGCGTAACCAACCGTTTTTATACAAGGAAATATGCCGAAGCAGTCACGGATGACGCGCAAAGAATTCTAAGCAAAAAAACGGCGGATGAAAAAGAGCCGCTGTCAATCCAGCCGTATGAAATTTTCACGCTGACCGTGCGCGGAAAATACTTTATTGACCCGAATTTCGGCGGTGCCCTAACGCCCGGCAGACGCAACCAGATTGACGCGATCACATCATTAACCGCGTTTACCTTCGGCGGGATTCCGCGCCGATTTTCGCCGCTCAACATTGACGCCACCTACCGCCCGCGCAAAACCGTCTTTGCCAATACGCGAATGGATATCGGCGTGCAGGGCGACGGTCTGCGAGCCATTTCCGCCACGGTCGGCTATGATACCCGATTAGTAAAATTTTTCCAGACCTTTTATTACACCCGCGCCGTAACGCTAATTCCGTCATTCCAAATATTCAGCAACGCCGCCGGCAAAGAAGCCGGAACCCTGCGCGGTTCGCAATGGAGTCCGTCAATCTTCGTCGGCAACCGCGACAAAGGTTTCTACGGCGGAACATCGCTCTTCTTTGATTTCGAAAATCGCCGCGAAGGTCGCAACTCCCCGCTGATAAGTTCGCTCTACACTCTAGGCTACGCCTCCGACTGCTGCGCGACAACCGTCCAATTCTACACCTTCAACGTCGGCGCCAGACGCGAAAACCGCTTAGTCTTCAGCTTCCGCCTAAACGGCATCGGCACCTTCGGAACTGAACAATTCGGACAGGGACTTAGATAAAATATTATAAAATAGTGAATTTTTATTCATCCTTGCCATCGCCGTTTGAAATTATTTCGCTGATTAAATCTAACATATCAACAGTTCCAACAAACTTCATTGAAGTTTCGTCTTCAACAACAATTAACTTGGTAAGCTGATTTTTTATCATTTTTTCCGTAACCTGTTGAAGATTTTCATTAATTGTCGCCACAATTGAAATTGAATAATCACAATCATTTACGGTAATTGCTTTGATTCTGCCATCAAGTGTTGAGCCGTCTTCCTTTTCTAATTCCTGTAGAAGTTTGCGAGTCAGATCGTGTCCGCTAACACCGCCAATAACCTTGTTATTATCATCAATCACAGCCAAAATCGGCAATCTTGATGAAATAAGATTATTCAATGCCGGAACAATCTTTTCATCTAATCTGGTTTGTAAGCCGCTTCTGACTTTGGTTGTTATGGAAGGGCTTTTCATTGTACGCTTTTGCAATTCGGCTTTGAATAATTTACTTATCGGGAGTTTGTCAGCCATTACCGAAGAACGCGCATAGCCTGCGGTTGCAGCTAATAAAACTACTAAATAAAAAGCTACAAACGGTAAACTTGTCAGCAATGGAAAAACCTCGCCTTTATTTAAATTAACTTCAGATGTTTGAAAATAATTTAAATTGTGCAGATAGACCAATAGAAATACTATTCCAACAAAAGCTATCAAAAACACGATAAAAGAAGTCAGAACTCTTTTAGAATATTCAATCATATCCATAGTAATTTCTCCTTTAATTACTTAAAACAAAGGGAAAATAAACTTACCTGCTTGAGAAGAAATAGCTAAAACCTGACTTGAGGGTTATTAAAAAACAAATGACATCTTCTCAAACTTCAGTTTTAAGCAAAAACTAAATGGGTAAAGTTATAAAACCTCTGTTACTTACTAAAAATTGATTTCGTTAAATCAACAATCCTTGAACCAAGCGAAGCAATATCGTCTTTACCATAGATTTCCTGCATATTCTTAAGCGGTTGCGAATAAAGCAAATCACTTTGAAAGATTCCCTTGTTGCCTTCCCAGTTCAGATGCGGAGTTACAGTTTTATTATTGATGTCCTTAACTCCGGCTTTTTCCATTGTTTTGAGAAATTCGTAAGCGATAATACCTTGTCCAATAGCCGTCGGGTGAACGCCGTCGAGGCTGAAAAGTCCGCCTTGCTTTAAATTTCCCTGGCGGTCAGCATGATAATATTTCGTGTTGACAGGCGGATAGAGAAACTTGAGTTCTCGCGGCAATTCGTAAGGCGGACGACCGTTGTTTCTCTTGTAAGCGAGGTCTTCGAGCATTTTGCAGGTGTCAACTACAAAATATCTCTCTGTGTCGTGTTTTGTATTGAGTCTTTCAACTTCTCGGTAAATAAATTTATTATATTCGCGGATGCAATTATCAATGTGAAGCGCATCCTGCATTGTCAAATAATTTCCTGTTTCAACCGCGAATTTTTCGGTGAACGGAAAATATGTATAGTATTTGTAATAAACGCTGTTTGTGACAATTTTTTTGCCGTCAACTTCACTCACAATCGGAATTTCGGTAGTTTCGCCGACTCCTTTAGCAATCGGCGCAATCGTTACGAGCGGAACCGTTCCAATAAAAACTTTCCAATCTTCAACGAGATTTTTCCGCATAATTGCGTCAACCCGATTGATCATCTGCCGATAATCGGCTTCAAAATCATTTGGATGCCACAAATTCCAACCGAATTGTGCGCGAACCGAGTGTTCATATTCGTACGGATGTTTGCTAAAGTTTTTACCGTTTGGGGTTTGGCGAATGTTCAAATTTGTAACTGTGCTGAGTGCATTATTTGCTCCTAACCAGAGAATCAAATTCTCAACTCCCGAACCTTCTATTTTTTCGCCGGTCTTGTTTTCGACCGGATTGCCGGAATCATCAGTTCCGGTTGCGTGTAATTTCAGCCAGCTAAGTTGGCTGAAATCGTCAAATGTCGAATCAAGTGAAGGATTCAATACTTTCAACGCCGTTCGATACATCGGATTATCGGCTCCGGCTTTCAAAGTATTATCTTTGGTTAGTTTTTTTTTGTTGTAAATCGCTTCTTTACAAACTTTAGCTGTAATTTGAAATGAATCCGCGACATCAAAACCCCATACGGCGACATTATTAAAAAATTGTGTTCCGGTCGAGTCATATTGCACATCAGCGCGACCATTTCCGCGCTCGTAATAATCTTCAGCCCGATCAACAATCCGATTAAGCGTTTGCAAAACGGTCAACCATTCAAATCCGCCGATGTTTGAACCGTAACGGCTTTGCAGTTCGCGCATAATATATTCGAGATTGAGCGGAATACCTTCGATATTCCAATCAGCATATTTGTAATCGGCGGTTTTCAATTCCAGCCCCAACTGCTGCGCGATGAGCGTCGAATAAGCATTATCCGTCCGCGCCGCCGCCAAAGACATAAACCCTTGCGAAACACTATCTCCAATCGTAAATAATTTCATAACTAATCCTTAATCGTTTGTGAAAATAAATAATTAAATTTATGACAGCCAGATGCGTTTGGTTTTTTCGAGCCAATTACGCCGCGAATCCAAACCGATCAGTCCACCGTTAATCGCACGGGTTACGCCGCGCAAATCGTCGGCATCGGCAAGTGCATTACAGCCGCTTGCTTTCCATTCTTCGGCGGCGATTTTCAATGCCCATTCCGCGCTAAAAGCCAAATCGGGATTGGCGGTTAAATTTACGCCGAGACGGTCGCCGAATTTTTGATAAGATTCGCGTCCGGTCAACTGAATCAGTCCGCGCCCGATAAATCGAAAACCGTCGCCCGGCTGAGTGTTCCCCATTCTGCCGCCATAGACGTTGTTCGCCAGCTTTTCGGGATTATGGGCAAACGGTTCGGCGGACGCAACGGTCGGAAAACGCGACCGCCAAACCTGCGTGATGCGGGCGGCGCGGTAGTTCATATTTTCGATCAGAATCGTCAAACCGCCGACTTCATGCAGCACTTGCGCCATAAAATGCGAGAGCCGCAGAGCGTTTTTGTTGATGCCGTAATCGGCTAAAACCGTATCGGCTTGGGCAAACGCATCTTTGTAGTTTTGCCGCGCATTCGGCGCAAGTGCAACTAACTGTGCCGCCGTAATTTTAACAACCGCCGACGGCGCACTCGTTTCCGAAACTTGGGCGGCTAAGACCTCGTTCATTTTCTTTTTCGTTTCGTCGCCAACCTCGCCGTCAACTCCAATCTTGTGTTTTTTCTGAAAGGCAATCACCGCTTTTTCGGTGTCGTCGCCAAAATCGCCATCAACTCCGTCGGGTTCGAGAAAGCCGAGCTTCACCAGATTGTTTTGCAACATCTTGACCGCTTCCGGGTTTTTGCTTTTTTTCTTAATGATGGTGCTAAAGTTGCGGTTGAGCGACGAAACACGGTCGCTGATAATCTCGATATGCAGATGCTGACCGCCCCAAACCGCTTGTCTCGGCGGACGGGTTCGTTCATCGAGAACACGCAAACCTTCGTTCCGCGCCAAATTCATAAAATCGGTAATCTGTGCACCCGTTTTATCGCGTGTCCGCACATCAATTGCCAATCCCAAAAAATGCTTTGAACCGCGATTATGACTCCCGCCGTTCGTCGAAGTAACGTGAAAACTGTTATCTTCCGCCAGTTTTACCAAATCCTTAAAATCTTTATAACTCATAATTTTTCTCCTTATTTTTATGAGGCTTCGCACTTTTTTTCTATGTCGTAGCCTCACATAATTTCAAACATTTTGCCGCTAAATTTGAACATTTACCATTCTTTGTTGCAGAATGGTTTCTTCAACTTTAGGCGGTTCACCTGCAAAGTATTTCGTTTTGGCATCGTTGAAAGCGTTATTGGTGATATTAGTTTTCAGAACTAACATTTCCAACATGACCGAGAATCCGACATCACCAAGACTTGGGTCAAGGAGTTTGGCAATGTCTCTAATCAAGATCAAACCCAATGGACGCAAAGCACCCTTCGGCGTGTAATCTATATGTCCCAAATCATCATTAAAGGTATCGGTGAACTCTTTTCCGAATTCAGCTAAAGCCTTAATTCTCTTTTCGGGTTCTTCAACGGGCGTTTTAATAAAATCGAGAAGTGCCTTTGTCGTTTTAGCGATGCTTTTGACAATGTTTTTCTCAAGACCGCATAAAGTTTCAAATCTTGAAGAACTGAAAACGGAGGCTCTGATTTTTTCAATTCTTGAATTATCATAAGCCGAATTGGTTGTTGCTTCGCGAATTTTCGGAAGAATCTCCGAAAGCAATTTTGTCCGGCAATGAGTTTCAAAAACCTGGGATTGCACCGAGTCGTTATCGTAATCCCAGTAATAAACCCAGTTATTGATGTCTTTCGGAATGTCTTCGACCTTCATTCGTTTCGCAAACATTGGAAGCGACATATAAACCAGTAACGGATAAATATCTTCGATGTCGTCATATTTATCTTCATCTTGGATATAAGCCACCGGAATCCATTGGCGAAGCCTTCGCTGCACGACAAAAGACATTTGCCGGTAAAAATTATCATCGGGTTCTGGGGGGAGTTTTTTCCAAGCCGAAATGACTTTTCCGGGCATACTGACTTCCAACGAGGTTAAAATATTTCCGAATTTGTTAGAACCGATAAGCCCAAAGCTGTCAAGATGCCGGTCGAGTTCATCCAAATATTCCGTATATGAAGGAACCGCGGGACGCAGATATTCGTCAACCGCTAATTTATAGCGCGTTTTCAGATACTCGCGTTTTGCCCCTCTCTTACCGTATTGAAACTTATAACTTGTTTTATAACTCTCTTTTGAGAATTTTCTGAGTTCGGCACTTTCCGTCAGTTCGGCTTCGATTGATAATTTGCTGAGGCTTCGGCGCTTTTTCACCATATCAAACGCTTCGAGATTGAATACCCACAGGCGGTCGCCGTCCTGTTCGACCAGTTCAGCACCTGCCGAGGCTTCGTTGATATGGTCAACAAAAGCCTTGAAATATGGGATTCCCACGTCAAGATGCGTCGTTCTTTTAATTTCGTGAGTAAAGACGGCTTTGTTGATTGTCAAACAAGAAATCTTTTCGCTGAGAAGTCTTGCGAAATTGCCGTCTAAAACCTCTGCCAGACAAGTTTTTGCGCTTTCGAGATTGGCGCCGCTGAAATCTAACGTAATATCAATCAAAGCATCTTTGTGAGTGCTTCGATGAAAAGCATAATGAACTTCAAATGTGTATTTTGCCAGTAAAGCCTCATACCCTTTTTTATAAAACTCCGCCGCTTTTCCGCGCACTTTGTTTATGGCATTTTTGATTTTGTTCAGTTCATCCATCACAATTGTCTGCTTGCCGAGGAAATCAGCCAAACGCTTTTTCAACCAATTATCGGCATCAATCGCCGTAATTTTATCAAGATGGAGTTTTTCGTCAATCCATGTTTGGAGTTCTTTGAGCATTTCTTCGACGGTGCTTCCGTCAAGCAAAACCAAAGTTTTTTCGGCAAGTTCGACTAATTTTTCGCGCTCGGTTTCAATATTTGCAAGGAGCGAAATAATTCCTTGTTGCGAAAAGGTCGTCAGCCATTTGCCGATTGGTGAATTAAAGAAATCGCCCTGCAAATGTTTGGTAATTTCAGCCACAATTTTGTTCGGATCAGCGGCAAATTCGACAATCTTCGCCAAGAAATTTTTCAGCCCCGTTAAATTAACCGCCTTGTTCAAAAAACCATAGATTACAGCAGTAATTTCGTGCGGCAGTTCGTGCCATTTTGCAATTAATTCCTTAAATTTTGTAATAGCTTGGTCGGCAGCGGTAATCGGATCAATACCGGTCACTTGTTTGACTAAATCTCTGGCGTAACCGACTAATTCTGCGCTGATCAGGTCTTCGAGTTTGGCATCCGGGTCAAGGAATTTTTCAAAATCTTTAAAGATTTGTGAACCGTTGAGATTAAAGACACCTTTGATAAAATCGTCAATATTGACCGGAAGCGGAACTTTATCGAATTGCGAACCGATTGCGCCGTCAAAGGCAAATGACCAGTCTTTTTGTTTTAATCGAAAGACCTGCACACGGATTTTTTCGTCATCGGATTCGCGGCTTAACGCCAGAGCGTAGAGCCCGGTCGCTGAAAATCCGAACTGCGCTTTGATTGCCATTTCAATTTTCAAACTCAAATCGCCTGACAAAATACCGTAATCGATATCCTTCCGCGCCCAACTGAAATCGTAACCGTATTCGACACCAAGCGAAACGCCGAGTTTTCCCATCGTTTCATATAAAACCGTCGTTTTGGGCTTTAAATTCTCGATTGATTTTATCTGGCGCGGCACCCGCCAACTTTGCAATGTGCCTTTAATGGAATCGGCAACTGAATCGGTTCTTTTTTGTGAATGAAGTAAAACGGACATTCCGGTGGTTTGTCCGGACGCACCGAAACTGAGACTTAAACCCGGAACGAGCGGAGCTAAGGCGACTTTTCCTTTCACGCTCGCATCGAAACCGTATCCCCAACGTAAAGCCAAAAGGTTTTCGTCATCGGCAATTTTCAAATGCAATAAATTAGCCATTGGTTCACTTAAACCCTCCCGCTTTAGGGCATTAAGCAACTTTTCAGGTTTTTGATAAATGCCGAGTGCCGCGAAACCTTTACCTCCCGCACTAAACTCTACACTTTTCGCATCATTTCCTAATGTGAATTTTTTTTTAGTGGATGCTGTGATACTCGAAACAGATATTTCGCCGTCAGTAAAAGCATTTTCTGGAAAACGTTGATTTGGGATCAGGACTAGCGGAGGCTGAGAAGTGAATTCAAAATCTATTCCATCTAGTCCCGGAACTCCGTTAATTGTTATTTTATTCATTATTTTTCCTCCAATTTGTTGTAATTATCTCATCGATTATTTCGCATAATGGCAAACAATTTATTTTCCGCCTTCAGGAAACCGTCGCTTTTTAAGGCAAAAGTTTTTTGTCTGATGCTTTGATCGACATTTCCGCCGATTGTTTTGACCGTAAATTTTCCTACTTCGACAATGACATCCGTATGACTTGCATAATCGTTCGGCAAATTATCGAATGTTCTCTGACGATTCCGCCATAAACAGATCAAATCACCTAATTGCGGTTTATGTTCATGAAGCCGGAAAAGCCAAAATGGTGCGTTTGGTATATTATCCAACCGTTTTGCTTTGGCATCATTAATATATTTGTCGTGTGAATCGGAAAATTTGAAATCATTATAACCTGCCTGACGCGCAATAAATGAAATAAAAGCGGCTGACCATGGCTGCGCCCGATTTCTGCCGTCAAGATTAATATCAATGGCTTGCCAGTAATCACCGACTCTACGAAAAAAAGGTGCAACATCTTCCTGACCATCGCCGTGCTTAAAAAAAATCCATTCTTTGACCGCCGCTTGAATCAACTTCTCTTTCGTCTGACTTAAAGGCTCACGAAGATATATCGAACTGGCAAAACCTCTGTGTGTTTGTCCATTCAAAACCGTTTCAATTTCCCAAAATCTTTGTCCGTTCGGAGAATTTATAATTTCTACTTCCTGCGCCAAAGGCATTGATAAAATTATATTGTCAGGCAATATTTGAGGCGTGTTTCGTAAATTTAATCCATCTGTTTTTACAATTAATTTCTTCATACTTTTTAATTTTTATTTCCCGATAAAATGGCTGAAATTTCGTTCAGCCAAATCAAAGATAAGCAGTCTTAACTTAAAAAAAAACCGGATATTTTAAGTTGTACTGCCGGAATTTTTTTACAAGAAAAGTCAGTAATTTTCTGGAAAAACTTATTAGCTAATGTATTAATGCTCAGTTCAATTAAATATAAATTAACTGTAATATGTAATAATTTCCCTCAGTATTGCTTGGCAAATCAGAGAACCTCTGGAAATGCGCGGGAGTTCAGCCGGATGTTCAAGCCAAAAAGGTTAAATGACAAAGTTTATCGAAATAAAGATTACCTCGGAAACCAATCTGAAAAACGTAAAATACCACTTGAATGAATGCAATACATTCTAACTATTAGTAAATAGCAATATTTATTTTTACACTCTCAAAAATTCGATTCAAATTACTTTGAAACATTTCAAAACCTCAAAGTATTTAGCCATAATATTACTCTTTCAATTCATAATGAGTTTTTTTGTCAAAATGTTACAAACTTTTTTGCATTTTTTTGAAAATATTTTCCGAATAGAATTATTTGTTGAAATGTAAGGGTTTATCGGAATCCAAAAGTGGAAACATTATTTGCGATAGACGCTTTGGGCGAAGGAATTGTAGTATTCGACCGGGGCGAGGTCGTCGGTTAGGATTTCTGTTTCCAGCGGAAATTGATTTTTATATAAATGCTCTAGGAGGCGGGAAATTTCTGCATCATTGCTTGTTAAAGATTCGGTTTCTTTTGGTTTGCCGGCGACGATTATCAGGTTTTGCCATTGCTCGTCGGTGTAGTCGGAATTTACTTTGAAAATGTAAACATTTGGAAAAACTTGTTGGTAGGTTTTAAGTTCGGCTTGCAGAAACTTACTTAAATCGCCCTTGATCGCGCCGCCGAGGTTGAAGATGACGATGCCGTCTTCTTTTAGAACGCGGTTGATTTCTCTGACGGCTTCGATTGTCGTCAGTTGGAAGGGAACCGAGAAGAGCGAGCCGAATGCGTCTATCAGAACCGCGTCGTATTGGTTTGGTGCGGCGTGGTTGAGGAAGATTCTGCCGTCCTGATGGATGATTTTTAGGCGCGGATTATCTTCCAGTTTGAAAAATTTTCGGGCGATTTCGGTCATTCCGGGATCAATTTCGACGACATCCATTCGGGCGTTCGGGTATTTTTTCAGGTAATCTCCGGGGAACGAATAGCCTGCGCCGCCGATCATTAAGGTGTTTTGAAAATCGGGTTTGAAATGGCGGACGAGATGATAGTATTTCGTGTATTCGAGCGCGAGTTCGTCGGCGTTGTCGTGGAACATTGCCGATTGGACGAAATGCGGATCGGTGGCGATGGCGCGGATCGGTCTGCCGTCTTTGGCTTTGGTGTTGAAAACGCGGATGCGGCTGTATTGGGTGTCTAGATCGTATAGGTCATAGTTTTTATAGAGATAATACGCTTGAAATTCGCTGCCGGCGATTGCCAGTACGAACAGGATTAAAACGCCGAATTTGAACTGCGTGAAGGCAAAAGGCACGAGCAGCATTGATAAAACGATTAAACTTCCGCCGACGGCGTAGAGCGTTTTTGTACTTCCGACAAACGGAATCAGGAAAAATCCCGCTAAAAACGTGCCGAAAATACTGCCGACGGTCGAAAGTGCGTAGAGTCTGCCGACGGTTTTGCCCGCGTCTTCGATGGCGGACATCTTTAATTTGACGGCGTAAGGCGTCACGAATCCGAGAAAAACGCTTGCCGGAGCGAATAATAAAATTGCCGCGATGACTGATTTTAGTTCGAGTATCAGAGGACTTTGCGCGATTACCGATAAAACCGCTTCCTGAATCAAGATCGTCAGTGAAACCAAGCCGCCGGCGAGAAAAATTGCGGAAGCTAAAATCTTTACATCAGGATGGCGATCCGCCCATTTTCCGCCGAGCCAATAGCCGAGACTGAGTGCCGCTAAGATCACGCCGATCAAGCTCGTCCAGACATAGCTCGACGCGCCGATATACGGCGAGAGCAGCCGCGCACCCGTAATTTCGTAAATCATCACCAACGCGCCGCAGATGAAAACCGTTATTTCGAGGATAAATCTTTTTGCCATTTAAGAATAAAAAACCCGCTTTATTATAAAGCGAGTTTTGCTTTTATTTGAATTCGCCGAACCGACATTTCAAGATTTATTTTATTTGAAATCTGAAATTTCAGCCGTCTATGCCGTTACCGTTTTTTTTTCGTCTTCATGAACATATGTCAGCCACGGCGCGTTGTTCGGTGCGGGGCGTCTGCCGTGAATTACGTCAAAGAAAACGTCCTGCAATTGTTTGGTGATCTCGCCGCGTTTGCCGGCTCCGACCGTGATGCGGTCAACCGAGCGAATCGGCGTAATTTCGGCGGCTGTTCCGGTGAAAAAGAGTTCATCCGTCAGATAGAGTGCGGCGCGCTGAATCGTCGTTTCCTGAACTTCGATGCCGAGTTCACGGGCGATCTGGATGACCGAATCACGCGTAATTCCGGGCAGAATCGAAGAACCGAGCGGCGGCGTGATCAGTTTTCCGTTGTTGACCAGAAACAGATTTTCGCCCGAACCTTCCGACACATAGCCGCGATCATCGAGCGCGATGCCTTCGGAAAATCCGTTGAGAATCGCTTCCATTTTGATCAATTGCGAATTCATATAATTGGCACCGGCTTTAGCAACTGCCGGAAGCGAATTCGAAGTAATCCGCGTCCAGCTCGAAACGCAGACATCAACGCCGTTTTCGATGGCTTCTTCGCCCAAGTATTTGCCCCAATCCCAAGCCGCGATGTAGCATTCAACCGGATTCGGAAAAGGATTTACGCCGAACGCCGGCTTTTCTTCGTCCAGACCGCGAAAGATAACCGGACGAATATAACACGCGTCCATTTCGCTGTCTTTGATCAAATCTACGGTTGCCCGGCAGAATTCTTCCAAATCACGTTCAACCGGCATTCGATAAACTTTTGCCGAATTCAAAAGACGCTGAATATGTTCTTGAAGGCGAAAAACCGCCGCGCCGCGTTCTGTTTTATAAGCGCGAATTCCTTCAAATACGCTCGAACCGTAGTGAATCGCGTGCGTCATGACGTGAACACGCGCTTCATCCCACTGGATAAATTCGCCGTTGCGCCAGATTTTCGGCGCAATTTTCATTGTATTAACATCTTTTGTTGACATAATTTTTTTATTACTCCTAAAGGTATGATTAAGAAGGTTTTATTTACTCTTTTTGGAAGAAACGACGAAAGAAAAAGATTTTCTAAAAAGTGCCGTTAAATTTTTTGCTTCTCATTAAGAATAGTATAATGTGCGAGCTTTCGCAAGAATCGGGAATTTTCCAAATAAAAAAAGGCGAGAGCGGCATTAAAGTTCTCTCACCTTTTCTTTATTTGGAAAATTCCTGCCTTACAGTATTCGCACAAACGGTGCCGTATCGTCGAGACGACTCTCGTAAACGGTGCCGTTAAAGTCAATACGAAATATTATCGGCACATCTCCTGCGCCGTCGAGTTCGGGCGGAAGCAGAAAATCAACCGTATAGACGCCCGGTTCGCGTATTGTTGCCCCGGTCAGAATTCTCGTTCCCAGAATTCTTTCGTCGCCGATTCTGACAGTTATAACACTTGCCGGTGCGCCTTCGATTCCGGTCAAATACAGCCGCAGAACGGTCGGAACTCTTAATGCGCCGCGAATTCTTACTGTTGTGACGGTAAACGGTTCGCGGGTTAAAACTCTGTTTGTGGCATTGAAAAGGCGCGGGCGGTTGGCAAATAAATTGCCGTCAATGTCCGTAAAACTATAAGTAAAAATGTCCGGTCGCGCCGTTACGATGGTTACCGTGCCTTTGGTCACTACGCCGTTGTTATTGATAACTACCGGATAGGAAGTTCCTGCCGTCGCACTGACGGACAAGGCGCGCGGAGCGACAAAGAGAATCTCTCGGCGCCCGACGGATTTCAGACCGCAGGCAACGCCGTTAATCGTCATTGAAACACCGCCCAATTCAATCGGTAAGGTAAAACTGCGCGAAAGCGAACCTTCGGCGGTCACTATCTGAACCGGACTGCCGAATCCCGAATCGTAATTCAAGATTGCCAACATTCCGGGCGAAATTCCCTGTACGGCGGGCGGCGTTTGCGGAGTCGGTGTCGGTATCGGTGTCGGACTCGGTGTCGGAGTCGGACTCGGTGTCGGAGTCGGACTCGGTGTCGGAACCGGATCGGGCGAAACGGGAATTCTCGTCGCGCCGGTTGCAAAACTTATATTTGAAACGGTTTGTCTGCTGACCGCAGGAGTCAAAAGATAAAAAACTTCGGTAAGTTGGTCGAAATTTCCGGTGCCGACTTCGGTCAATCCGAGATTGAAAGCTAATCTCGCTTCGGAATTCGTGGTCAGCGGCTGAATTGCCACGATAAAGCTGGTTGCTGCCGGAAGTTTGCTTAATCTCTTGAATACCGGCATAGCCGCCGGAGCCGTCAGATCATACGAATAAACTTGCGTCGGGCGCGTCGTACCGGGGTTTAAACCGTCATCGGCAGTTGCCGGAATTACGCCTGCCGAAGTGATATTCAAACGGGTGCCTAAGATGAGTTTTTGCGGCGTTCCGCTTCCGTCATAATTCGTAAATCCCGGATAATGATTGACATCGCCGCCGTTGGCACCGCTGTCGGCAGTGCTGCGCTGTCCGATCTGGCGAACTGCCGGACCTGTCGTAGGCGGCATTCCGGGAATGATAGGCGGATTTGCGTCAAAAAGATAGAGCGCAAATGAAGTTTCATTCATCGCGCCGGTTCCGTTGTTATCAAGATTGGCAAATGAATCGAAGGCGATATAGCGACCGTCGCGGCTCATACGTCTGCCGAAATTAAAGGTATTGACAATATCGCCCGGATTCGTGCGGGCGGTGCGCGTTATTTGTTCCTTTCTGCCGGTCGGAGTTCCGGTTGCATCTAAATCCGAGAAGAAAACCTCGATATTGCGGTCGGCATTGTCGCCCGGTGCGGTCATTCCGGGAATCGGAGCACTGCCGTTGCCGGCAAAAGCGACACGCAAACCGTTTCCTGAAATCGTCGAGTTAAGGCTGAAAATCGGTGCGGTAATCGCTCCTCGCAAGGTTTTGGTCACTTGTCCCAAAACATTTGCGCCTCTGACGTATGTGAAAATCTCGTCATTATCTGCACGCGGGGTTTGTCCCGGAGGATTCCCGACCAGCGGAACCAGATCGCGGTTTGACGTAAAAGAAATAACATTTCCGTCGTCGCTGATCGAAACGTCGCGGTTATCGTCGGCAATTACGGGAAGCGTTGTAGAAGTTCCGGGTGCGGGAAGAACGGTCGGAAAAGTATTCGTGACGCGGGTAAAAGTTCCCGTGCTTAAATCGGTCAGCGGAAGTTCCGCGCCCAGAGACAGATTGACCGGATTTGTCATCGGAACCTGGTAAAGCCACATTTCCGTATTTCCGTCTTCGGTCAAAATGTTGTCGCCGTCCATCTCCGTAAATGAATTGGCATCGAAACTGCCCGGATTGGTCGTGTTCGGAGCGTTGTCATCCGGTCTGGCGGTCGTTGCATTCGAGCCGAAAGCAATCCAGCGTCCGTCATTACTGATCGCCGGACGAATACTGAGAATATCAACCTTAATATTGCTGAAAATTACCGGATCATCCGTGTCAATTAAAAGACTTTTCGTGTCGGTAATTTGAAAAATCCGGCGCTGGGCATAATCGAAAAGAAAAATTTCCCGATTGCCGTCGCTGTTGCGCGGATTTTCGGTAGCGAGATCGCCGGTTGATTCAAAAACGATAAATCTGCCGTCGCCGCTGATGCCGCTGGCAAAAGATGCCGCCGATGACGAAGAAACCTGCCCGATCACCGAATCAACTTGTGCGGAAACCAAAGCCTGACTTCCAAAAACGGTAATTATTGCTAAAAGAATAAAAATGCGAAACTTCACAAAAGCCTCCAAAAAATTGTACATATAAATAAAAATTGAGGACGTAAAAACGACTTCAGAAAAACGAAATTTGCCTAAGGCACAAAACACAGCATTTTAAGCGTATTGAAACCGCGTTGCAAGCACCAAAGCCGAAAACTGAACATTTATTTGAAAAACAACTGCTTTGATGCCGCATCCGGCGGAAAGGGTTGACTTGCAATAAAAATAAAAAACCAATAAAAATTAGGTTCGGTAAATTTTTAAGCGGTATATTTTCGGCGTTTTCCGGCGATTATGAAAAAAAACTACAAAATAATGATTGTCGCCGGAGAAGTTTCGGGCGACGCACACGCGGCAAAACTTGTCAATGCGCTCAAAAAACTCGCGCCCGAAACCCGTTTTGAATTTTTCGGTGCGGCAAGCCATAATTTGCGCGAAGCCGGAGTCGAAACCGTCGTTAATGCCGATGATCTGGCAATCGTCGGTTTGCCGGAAATCGCCCGCGCGCTGCCGATGTTCTGGAACGCCTTCAAAAAATTAAAAAAAGAAGCAAACCTCAGAAAACCCGATGCCGTGATTTTAGTTGATTTTCCGGATTTTAATTTGAAACTAGCCAAATCCTTGAAAAAACAAGGGCTTAAAATAATCTATTACATCTCGCCGCAGCTTTGGGCGTGGCGCAAATACCGCGTTAAAACGATTAAAAAATATGTTGATCTGCTGCTCGCTATTCTGCCGTTTGAAAAGGATTGGTATGCGGAGCAGGGAATTTCGCACGTCGAATATGTCGGAAATCCTCTGGCAAGGGAAGTTCACTCGAATTTGACGAAAAAGGAATTCTGCGAAAAACACGAACTCGACGAGTCAAAACCGATTGTCGCCCTTTTAGCCGGAAGCCGGCATAAGGAAATCACGAAAATTCTGCCGGTTTTGCTTGAAACCGTTGCTGTAATGGCGGAAAAAGACGCGGAAATTCAGTTTGTCATTGCGCTTGCCGCAACGCGAAAAATTGCGGAAATCGAAACCGCAATTTCCGCAGCGAAATTAAAAGGATTAAAACTTCCCGAAACTTTATTTATCATCAAAGGCGAAACGCGCGAAGCCTTAAACGCGGCGGACGCGGCGGCGGTCACGAGCGGAACGGCGACGCTCGAAACGGCGATTATCGGAACGCCGATGGCAATCGTCTATAAAACTTCACTGTTTAATTATAAACTTCTTCGACCTCTGATCTCGGTCGAACATTTCGGGCTGGTCAATCTGATCGCGCAGGAAAGACTGGCAAAAGAACTGATTCAGGATGATTTTACGAAAGACACTTTGTCAGAAGAACTTTTTCGGCTGTTGGACGCGCAAGAAAACAAAAGAATGCGCGAAAAACTGCGCGAAGTCGCCGACAAATTAGGTCGCGGCGGAGCTTCAAAGCGGGCGGCGGAAGCGATTTTGAAACTTTTGTAAAAAAGATTATTTCGATTTTTTCTTCAGTTCCCTGACATCTTCGCGCAATCTGCCCAAGCCTTTGACCATCGCATTTTGGCGTTTATATTCATCGAGCGGCTGAACGGGCGTTCCCCACCAAACTCCGGCGCGGACGATTTTTCCCGGCAGAATTCCGGCTTGCGAACCGATAATTGCGCCTGATTTAACGGTTGCGTGATCGCCCATTCCGACCTGTCCGCCGATCACGCAATCGTCTTCGATGACGGTCGAACCGGAAATTCCGGTTTGCGCCGCGATGACGACGCGTTTGCCGATTTGGACGTTGTGGGCGATCTGCACTTGATTGTCAATTTTCGTGCCTTCGCCGATGCGCGTTTCGCCGAGTGCGCCGCGATCAACACACGAATTTGCACCGATTTCGACGCTGTCTTCGATCACGACAGTTCCGATTTGCGGAAATTTGACATAACCGTTCGCGCCGTCGCGGACAAAACCGAAACCGTCCGCGCCGATGATCGTTCCGGCGTGAATGACGCAGTCGTGTCCGATTGAAACATTATCGTAAATCACACAATTCGGATGAATAATCGAGTTTTTGCCGATCAAGACGTTATTGCCGATTCTAACGCCGTCGAAAATTTGGGTTCCGTAATTAATGAAACAATCTTTGCCGATGGTGACAAACGCGCCGATAAAATTTGCGAGAATGTCTTCAATCGGAGAATTTATGATCGCAGTTTCGTGATTTTTTTCGGTTCGCCAATTGAACGGATGAAGTTTTTCGGCAATTCGTGCAAAGGCGAGTTTCGGGTTTTTGACTTTGATAAAAGAGCAGGGAATTTCAGCATCGAAATTTTCGGGAACAAGCAGACACGAAGCGTTTATTTCTGAAATTTCTTCGACAAATTTCGCATTTTCGGCAAAGGAAATCTCATTTTCCTTTGCCGCAGAAAGTTCGGCGACGCGCAAAATCTCGATGTCTTGTGCGCCATTTAATGTTCCGTTTAAGAATTCGGCAATTTCTTTCGTTTTCATTTTAATTTCAGACGCGGATTTTTTTTGAGATTTTGTAATTGATTCGGTCAAGGACTGGAGCGCGAGCGTCCCGCTTGCCGGCGCGTTCAAGCGAAGCGAGAACAGGCGCTATTGCTTGATTTATCCGAAACTTTT
>JBBRVS010000086.1:0-21193 GCA_038246645.1 Pyrinomonadales bacterium | reverse complement strand
ACACGATGCGTTTCGGAATAGAATTTAATCGCCGGAAAATCGGTTCACAAACCAATTTTAACGCCGTTCCGATCTACAATATTTCAACAACCGCTAATTTAAACACGCCGTCCTTAAATCCGTCTCTGTTTCCGGGCGGCATCAGCGCGTCGGATCGGGCAATTGCCGATTCGCTGCGCTATTTGCTCGGCGGAGTTGTCGGCGGCGGCACGGTTCAGGCAAATTTTGTTAATCCGGCGACGGGTCCCGTGATCGGTGCTCCGAGTCTGCAAAACTATCAATACGACACATATGGGTTGTATTTTACCGATCAATGGCGCGTGACGCCGAATCTGACGCTCAATCTCGGATTGCGCTATGATTATTTCACGCCGCTCGAAAATACGAATCAGGTTCTGCTCGAACCGGACTTGCGCGGCGCGGAAACATTCGAACAAATTCGCGCGAGACTGCTCGATCCGAACGGTCAATACGTGATCGCCGGAACGAATACCGGAAATCCCGGACAATTGTTCAAAGCCGATAAAAACAACTTCGGTCCGGTTTTAGGTTTTGCCTATACGCCGACTTTCGGCGGAATTTTGGGTTCGATTCTCGGAAAAGAAAAACAAACCGTGATCCGCGGCGGATTCCGCATCGGATATATCAATGACGAATATGTTAAATCTTCGGACAATGCGGGCGGCGGTAATGACGGATTAAATCAGACAATTTCCGCACTTAATCCGAATGACGGAACCGTTTCGCTTAATTCGAGATTCAGCACTTTGCCGGGCTTTGTTCTGCCGCCGTTTCAGGGTTCGACCATTAGTTTTGCTCAGGGAAATGCCAATAACGGTGCATTCTTTAATACGGTTTTCGGGATTAATCCGAAGCTGCAAGTTCAGCAAAATATGGAATACAACTTCGGAATTCAGCGGGAAATCGGTTTTAATACGGCGATTGAAATTCGCTATGTCGGCGGACACAGCAACAGTCTGGTGCGCGGCTTTGACTTTAATCAGGTAGATATCAACTCCAACGGTTTTCTGCAGGATTTTATCAATGCTCAAAACAACTGCCGCATTCAAGGCGCGACCGTTGCCAATCCGAATCCGAACGATCCGCTCCTGAGCTGCACGAATGCCGCTAATATCGGTCTGCCCGGACAAGTTAATCTGCCGGTATTTAATCAATTGCCGTTCGGCACTTTCTTAAACAATTCGACGGTCGTCAACGAAATCCGGCAAGGACGACCGGGACAACTCGCGCTGATTTATCTAACCAATGGTTTAGACGGATTTTTGGATGCCAACGGTAATTTCGTCGGCGTTCCGTTCCGCGCCAATCCGAATGCCGGTCCGGTTGATCTGCTTGATAATGCAGGACGTTATCGTTACAACGCGCTTCAGATGGAAATTCGGCGGCGATTTTCGCAAGGGTTGTCTTTCCAGGCAAACTACACCTTCCAGAAAATTCTGGGCGATATTTTAACCGACGGGCAGAATCGTTTCGATCCTTTTTTGGATAATGCTCAGCCCGGATTGGAATATGCGCGGACAAATTATGACCGCACACATACCGTCAATATCAATGCCAATTATGAACTGCCGTTCGGTAAAGGCAAGCGTTTCATCAATCAAGGCGGTTTTGTTGATAAACTTTTCGGAGGATTTCAGGTTACTTCGATCATCAATATCGGTTCGGGTCCGCCGATCTCGATCAGAGATACGAGCGGAACCTTGAATCGAACGGGGCGTTCGGCGCGGCAACCGGCAAATTCTTCGCTGTCGCTTGATGAAATTCAGGATTTGATCGGAATTTTCCATCAAAACGGCAGAATTTACTTTATTGATCCGTCAGTCATCGCCCCGAACGGTTCGGCAACCGGCGGAAATGTTCGGGGAACACCGACCGGAGCTTTTGCCGGACAGGTTTTCTTTGCTCCGCAAGCCGGACAAACCGGAAATCTGCCGCGTTCATTCCTGAACGGTCCGATGTATTTCAATTGGGATGCGGGAATTATCAAGAACATCACATTTACGGAAAGAGTGCGTTTGCAGCTGCGTGCCGAAGCATTCAATGTTCTGAATAATGTGAATTTCTTCCTGCCGAGCGGACCTTCGGCTTTGAATGTCGGTGAAGACAGCAATATCTTCAACATCAGATCAGCCACATTCGGTCAAATTCCGGCATCGAACAACTACGGTCCGCGCATTATGCAATTTGCACTGCGCTTTGAATTCTAAATTCAGTTTTTAATTGAGTTAAGAATCATTAAAAAAGAGAGCTGCATTATTTACAAGCAGCTCTCTTTTATTTCGTTTTTCTTGATTATAAGCAGATACGCATAAGTAAACAAATATTTTAGAAATCAAAAAATTTTCGCTAAACTATTGAAGTCTTTATCTTTATACAATTCTTTGGCTTAAGACTTAAGACTCTTTACTTATGACTTTCTGCTTACTTTCGATTGGTAAAATAACCGAACGCCATCGAAGCGAGATCGTCCATCGCGCTGCCGTCGCCGTCTTTATCCAAAATGCGCGAAGCCATATCAACCATCGGATTTCCCGAAGACTGCATCTGTTGCTGCTGACCGCCGAGCCAGCTGGAAAGTCCGTCCGCGCCCAAACCTTCTTCCTGTTTTTTCTTGCCTAAAAATCCCATGACGATCGGCGCGAGCGTAATTAAAAGCCGGGCGATCTGTCCGGCATCCAAGCCGCTGTTTTGGGTAAGTTCATTGGCAACCTGTGTTTGTCTGCCGCCGAAAATATGGTCTAAAATTCCGTTTCCGTTCGTCTGCCGCGTCGCTTCCTGCGGTTGCGGAATTCCGCCGCCCAAGTAACCCATCAGATTATCGAGAAGTCCGCCGTGCTGATCTTTTTCAAGTGCGCTGTTCAAACTTTCCGCGCCTTGCGGCTCCTGCGCGTTCTTTGCCAGACCGCTCAAGATCATCGGCAAAGCCATCTGAATCGCCGAATTTACCGCCGAAGAATCTGCGCCTAAATTTTGGCTGATCTGCTCGACTGCCTGATTTCCCTGCTGTTGTCCTAATAAATCTTCGAGTGAAAACATAGTTTTTTTCTCCTTAAAATTTTAAAATATTCGTTTCGTTTTAATTATTTATGAATATTAGCAGAATTTTTTTCGGTTGTCGTTTATCATTTAATAGTTGTAACTTTTGTATCAAGAATTTACGGATGAAAAGAAAAAAGACTATTTCAAAACTTTGGTTTGCGCTCTCGATCGGCGGTTTTATCGGCTTAATCGCTTTATTTTTCTATCTGGCTTTTTACTGGCAAACAGAGCCGAAAGCCGTTTCTTTTGTTAAAACCCGGACATTTTTCGGTTTAAAGCGCGAGATCGGCGAACCGTTCGGAATTGCCGAACTGAATGGCGAGATTTTCGTTTCCGACGGTGAAAATGGACAAATTCTGCGCGTCAAAGATGCCGAAAACTTTACGGTTTTGACCGACAAACTGCACACGCCTTCGGCAATCGCTTTTGACAAAAACGGCGATCTGCTGGTCGCCGATTCCGGTTCGCACACGATCAAAAAAGTAATTTTGAAAACCGGCGAGATCGAATTAATTGCCGGAACGGAAAACGAAAAAGGTTTCTCGGACGGCGATGCGAAAAGCGCAAAATTTAACGCGCCGGTCGGACTTGCCGTCAGCGAAACCGGAAAAATTTATGTTTCGGATACTTATAACGATAAAATTCGCGTCATCGAAAACGGACAGGTTTCAACAATCGCCGGAAGCGTCGAAGGATTTTTTGACGGCATCGGCAGCGCGGCAAAATTCGACACGCCTTTGGGCATTGCTCTAACCAAAGACGGAAAATTGATCGTTGCCGACGCGGGAAATTTCCGTCTTCGCGTCGTTGAAGAAAACGGAAAAGTTTGGACTCTGGCGGGAAATAACAAGCAAGATTCGGTTGACGGACTTCTCAATGAAGCGAGTTTTGTCCAGCCGACCGATGTTATAATTGACGATTTCGGCACGATCTATATCGCCGACTCAAATGCGATTCGCGCCATCGGCAGACGATTTCTTCCCTTTGTCGAAACCTTGACCGAAACGCATTCGGGGTTTTCGGACGGAAATATAAAAAATTCGCGCTTTAATCGTCCGAGCGGTCTGGCGATTGATAAAAGCGGCAATCTTTTTGTCGCCGACGCGGAAAATCAAGTCGTCAGAGTTTTGACCGGTTCCGAACAAGGCAAGGAAATCAGCAACGCGGAAATCGAAAATCTGCGTTATTCGCCGGAGGAATTTCGAAGTTTGGGCGAGCCGCGCTGGACTTACGATCCGCCGGAAAAGCCCAGAGAAATCGCCGGAACATTGGGAGAAATTCGCGGCGAAATCGTTGATCAAACCTCGCAGGCGTGGTTTCATAACGGTCTCGATATTACGGGCGGTTACGGCGAACGGGCACGGTTTATCCGCAGCGAAAAAGTCTTAAATCCGTTTGCCGTCCAAAATTTTGCGACGCTTCGCGAACTTATCAGAATGCCGACGCTCGGCTATATTCATATACGCCTGGGGCGAAATGTGAACGAAGGTGTTTTTGATGACCAACGCTTTCAATTTTCACTCGATGAAAACGGCGATTTAATGAGTTTGAGAGTTCCGCGCGGCGCGAAATTCGAAGCCGGAGAAGTAATCGGAACGCTCAATCCGATGAATCACGTACATCTCGTTGCCGGCAGACGCGGCAGCGAAATGAACGCGCTCGATGCGCTTGTTCTGCCCGGAATTTCCGATAAAAGAACGCCCGTTATCGAAAATGTTACGCTTTTTGACGAAAATTGGCGCGAAATTGAAACCGAAAAGGAAACGGCGCGTATTAAACTGACAGGCAAAACGCGAATCGTCGTGCGGGCTTACGATCAGATGGACGGCAACGCCGAACGCCGCCGTCTGGGAGTTTTCAAGCTCGGCTATCAGGTTTTAAGTAAAGACAAAAATCCGCTCGAAGAAATAAAATGGACGATTGATTTCGACCGTTTTCCGCTCGAAGAAGCCGTACCGTTTGTTTATGCGAAAGGCAGTAAATCCGGCGCAACCGGACAGACGATCTTTAATTATATCGTTTCCAACGAAGTGAGCGGCGACGGTTTTCGAGAAAATTTTCTGGATGCGTCAAAACTGGAAAACGGCGAATATATTTTGCGTGTTTTCGCGGCGGATTATTTCGGCAATCAATCAAATTTTGATGTTAAACTAAAAATAGAAAAATAGTTTTTTTATCGAAACAGGAGTTCAAGTAATGACTGGTATTTTAGAATTAACAAAACCTGAACTAACTAAAAGCGAAGTTCTTTACGGCATAAGTTGGGAAATGTATGAAGAAATTCTCGAAGAAAATTGGGATAAAAATAGTCTGCGACTCACTTACGACAGCGGAATTTTGGAGGTTGAGATGCCGAACTGGCTCAGGCACGAAGAAGACAGCCGCAATTTAGCCGCACTTTTTGAAGAAATTTCCGTCGAACTCGAAATAGATTTTCGCCGGGTCGGATCAACGACCTATAAAAAACAAGGGATTCATAAGGGTTTTGAACCTGATTCGGGATTTTATATTCAATCAATAAATTTAATCGAAGGGAAAACGGATTTGGACTTTGAAAATGATCCGCCGCCAGATTTGACAATTGAAATTAACCGCACGAGTTCTTCCGTTCCGCGAATGCCGATTTTTGCCGCTTTCGGAGTGCCGGAAGTTTGGCGTTTTGACGGCACGGCGGTTAAATTTTATGTTCTCGAAAAAGGCGTTTACTTAGAAACAAAAACGAGTTTGGCATTACCGATTTTGACAAGTGAAAAGGCAACGGAATTCTTAAATAATTCAAAAATGATGAAAAGCACGATTCGGATCAAATCAATCAGAGATTGGGTTGAAACGGAAAGGTAAAAATGCCGACAAAAATTAAAGCGAAAAAAAGCGAAAAAAAGCGAAAAATTTAGGTGAAAGCAATGATGAATAAAAAAATTTCTTTTATTTTGTTGATTATATTCTGTTTGTCGGCAATTCCCGTGCCGGCAAGCGTTGATAAAAATGTAAATCCGAAGGCAAAAGCGATTCGTGTTGCACCGCCCGCACCGAAGTTTGCCGATGTCGAACGTCAGACGGAATTAGCAAAACGCCGCGCCGAAGTCGGTAAAGCGATGGAAGATAACAGCACGATGATCTTGTTCAGCGGCGACGCGAAAATCTATTCGAATGACGTGGATTTTTATTACCGGCAGGAAAATAATCTCTATTATTTGACCAATCTCAAACAAAACGGCGCGACGCTCGTTTTAACGAAATCGGGCGAAAATGTCAGTGAATTTCTGTTTTTGCCGAAACGCAATCCGCAATTCGAAACGTGGAACGGGCGGATGTATTCAAACGAAGACGCAACAAGAATTTCGGGCATCAGAACGATTATTGACGCGACCGAAGCGAAAACATTTCTCGATTCATTCAAAGCAAAACAAGCATTTTCATCAACGGGCGGCGTTTCGATTTCGAGCGGCGCGGAAACGGTTTATATCATTGCGCCCGAGCCGCGCGGCAGAATTTCAGCCAGCGAATATCCGAAGGAAGCCGAGTTTGCCGCAAGTTTGAGCGGTTATGAAATTAAAGATGCGCGACCGATCTTTTCCCGGCTTCGCTTGATAAAATCGCCGTTGGAAATTAAATTGATGCAGCACGCCATTGATATTACGACCGAAGCCTTGATGCGTTCGATGGGAATGATCGGAAATGCGAATTGGGAATATGAAGTTCACGCCGAGGTTGATTACACATTTCGCCGCCGGAATGCCGATTATTGGGGTTATCCGTCAATCGTCGGCTGCGGTCCGAATGCGACGACTCTGCATTACGTCGAATCGCAGGGCGCGGTCAAAAAAGGCGATCTGATGCTGATGGATGTCGGCGCGGAATACGATCATTACACGGCGGACGTAACGCGCACGTTTCCCGTCAACGGCAAATTCACACGCGAACAATCCGAAATTTATCAAATAATTTACGACGCGCAGGAAGCGGCGGCAAAAACCATCAAACCCGGCGCGAAGTTCGGTGAACCGAGTCAGGCGGCGTTGCAAACGATCAAAAACGGTCTGGCAAAACTCGGTTTGATTACCGCGCCCGATGCTAAATTTCAGGCAAATATGAACGGGCAAACCGTGGAAGTTGATCAATACAGGCTCTGGTATATGCACGGCTGGGGACATTGGCTCGGAATGAATGTCCACGATGTCGGCGGCGGCAGCGGCACGATTTTGAAAGAAGGAATGATAATGACGAACGAACCCGGAATTTATATCCGCGAAGACGCGCTCGATTATCTGCCGGATACGCCCGCCAATAAAGAATTTCTCGCGAAAGTGCGCCCCATTTTTGGAAAATACAAAAACATTGGCGTTCGCATCGAAGACGATATGCTCGTGACCAAAGACGGCGTGGAATGGATGACCAAAGCTTTACCCAGAACAATCGCGGACATCGAAGCGTTTATGGCAAAAGCCTCAAAAGAAATGGCTTACACGCGATTGACTCCGGCGGCAAAACCGAATTTTGCCGTGATTGATTATGATAAATTTAATTTTATCTCGCTTCCGTCAGATGAAATTTTAAGCGGTAAAACGATTCGCAGCGGTTATGTTTGGAATACGAATCATTCAAATCACGCCGGACACGATCACGCGGAATAAACAAAAAGACTGGAGCGCGAGCGTCCCGCTGGCATGCGCGCGTGAGCGCGAAAAAGCCTTTGCTTTCGATTAAAGTCGAATCTCAGCAAAGGCTTTTTGCGTCTTTTCAGACGCATGCAAGCGGGGACGCTTGCGCTCCAGTCCGCTTCGCGCTTCCGTCTGCTTGCGCTCCGGTCGGCATCTGCTTACAATCAAAAAACTACGATGAAAAATCTGAAATTAATCTTAATAATCGCTTTATTTCTAACGATTTCGTGTTCGTTTAACTTGGGCGAAAAATCCGAGCAAAATGCGAACGGAGCTGTGAATCAAACGGCAGAAAAACCGGTGGTGGAGAACCCTCTGAAAGCCGATGATAAAAGATCGGATGCGCCCGTTTTTTCCGATGACGCAAAAAAAGAAACCGCCGCCGCTCAGACCGACTGCACGAACCTTAAGCGCGGCGGGATGAAGCTCGATAAAAAACAGACTTTTCCGGTTGATTTCGCGCCGTATCAAGGCGCGTGCTTTGCGACGTTTCACGAACCGGATTTTGACGATCCGCCGCTCGGCGAAAAATTCTTTATTTACAAGAACGGCAAAGAGATCTTCGAGTTTCCCGAACAGAGCCAAGCCGCGACTTATACGGTCAAAGCCGTTGCATTTGAAGACTTAAACGGCGACAATCTAACGGATATAATCGTCGTCGGCAGCGCGGGCGCAAAATCCGGCAGCGTTTATTCAAATCAGGTTTTTACCAATACGAGCCGGGATTTTTACACCGATTCGAACGCGAATATGAAACTGGACGATTTTACAAAAATCAGCGAGATCAAAAATTTTGTCAGCAAAAACCCAAAAATCTTCTTCCCGTAAAAGCGATGCCAGTCTGCCGCTCGTCATCGTTAATCCGAAATCGGCTTCGGGCGCAACGCGCGATAAATGGGCGGTTACGGTCAGCGATCTGCGGGCGCATTTCGGCGCGTTTAATGTCGCTTTTACAAAATCTCCGGGCGACGGTATTAATCTGGCAAAAAGTGCGGTTGAAAGAGGCAGAAAATTTATCATCGCGTGCGGCGGCGACGGCACGATCAATGAAGTTGCCAACGGAATTTTGGAAACCGGCGAAGACATCGAATTCGGCGTGTTGCCTTCGGGAACCGGCGGCGATTTCCGCCGGACAATCGGAATGCCGGCGGACGTGCGCGACGCCGCCAAAGCCCTGCGCGACGGCAAAACAAAACTGATTGATGTCGGGAAAGTTACGTTTTTAAACCACGAAGACGCGCAAACATCACGTTATTTCTTAAATGTTGCAAGCTTCGGTCTGAGCGCGTCAATCAACGAACGCGTCAAAAAACGAAATTTCCTAAACTGGCTTCCGGCAAGCGCGCTGCGCGGAAAAGCCAATTTTGCCTTCTCGACCTTGCAGGAAGTTCTGGAATCGGATTTTTTCACCGTTCGCGTGAAAATTGATGAAAAGGACGAAAAAACGCTCAACACGATAAACTTCGCCGTCGCCAATTCGCGCTTTTTCGGCGGCGGAATGAAAATCGCGCCGGACGCGGTCATCAACGACGGCTTTCTCGATGTCATCAACATCGGCGACATCAAAACTCTGAAAATTCTGGTAAACGCTTACAAGCTCTACGGCGGCTCACATCTCGCTCTAAAAGAAGTAAAATCAACGCTTGCAAAACGCGTCGAAGTTTCCGCTTTTGATAAAGATGAAACAATTCATATCGAAACCGACGGCGAATTGCCGGGAAAACTTCCCGCCGTTTTCGAGATCGTGCCGAACGCAATAAAAGTGAGAGTTCCGAAAAACAGTTAACTGGTATGAAAAAAAGTTTTTATATATTTTTCATTTTTTTGCTTGTATTTATGGGCGGCTGCAACGCTTATCCGCCTGACGATTTTTTGGAACAAAGATTTCAGGCAAACAAAACAGATTTTGAAAAACTGGTAAAAATGTTTCAGGCAGATTCAAGGCTGTTTCAAATAAGTTCGGACAAAGGCGCACTCGAATCGTTCGATAAAGAAGCGCAAATTCCTGAAGAACGGCTTCTCGAATACAAGAAAATTCTTGCAAAATTGGGCATTGAGTATATTGAGCGTTACGAAAAGCGACAAGATATTTTTTTAAGAGTCTGGAGTTCCCCAAATCTTTTTATCGGCGGAAAATCCAAGTATTACGTCTATGACCAAAAAGATGTGAAAAACACGGTAAGTTCTCTTGATGAAATTTACCGGAGCGGTCAAGAAGCCAATGAACTGAAAAAAATTGAAGGAAACTGGTATTTGTATTTAGACGTTTGGTAATCCGGCGTATTTGATAAAATCAGAACAAACAGTTATCAAGACTGCTATTAAAAAAAGCTTTGAAAACTTCACAGATTTCAGGGCTTTTCTTCATTTAAAAGACAAAGCCTTTTTCCGTTCAATAAATTTTCGTACCTTTCTGTGATAAAATCCTCTAATAATTATGGACAACTCATTTTGCGGACAATTTAAAGAAGCCGCCGAATCGCATCTTGATAAATTAGCGATGAAAACAATCGGCGTGGAAGGTTCGGAATACACTTTCGGGGAAATGCTCGACGAGATTCGGAGCATCGCTTTTCGGCTCGAAAGCGAAGGAATCGCGTTTGGCGACCGCGTCGCTTTGATCGGCGAAAATCATCCGCGCTGGGCGATCTCTTATTTCGGCATACTTTTTCGCGGCGCGGTTTGTGTGCCGATTGATCCGCACGGCGAGATTGAAACGATCACGAATTTCTTTGAAAATTCCGAAGCGAAGATGGCTTTTATCGGGCAGGAGTTTGTCAAGGATTTCCGGAAAATCGAAGAAAATCTCGGCAGAAAAATTTCCGCCGTTATTTTGCAAGACGAATTTTTCAGCGATGAAAAAATGCCTTCGAAAAACGGTTTTCAAGCCTATTCAGATTGGGCGAACACGCCACGACCGGCGGATTACGACCAAAAACCGCTTCCCGCCAAACCGGAAGATATGGCGGTTTTAATCTATACTTCCGGCACGACCGGAAAACCGAAGGGCGTGCCGCTGACGCACGGCAATATTTATTATGAAACGAACGGCTGTCAGGAAGTGATGAATATTGCTGAAACGGAAGTCGTTTTAAGCGTTTTGCCGCTTTTTCACGTTTTCGCGCAGGTCATTAATTTATGGGTAATCGCCAGCATCGGCGGGACGGTTTGTTATATCAAGGAACTTACGCCGGACGAACTGAGCAAGGCTTTTCAAACTAAGGAAATCACGCTTTTAACGGGCGTGCCGCGCATCTGGTATTTATTTCATAAAAAGATTTTCGACGGCGTTGCGGCGCAGTCAATCGTTGTTCAGACGCTTTTTAAGGTGATGCTCAAGACGAACTTTTTCCTGCGCACCGCTTTTAATATCAATCTCGGCAAAAAACTTTTCAAAAAGGTTCACGACGGTTTCGGCGGCAAGCTCGACATTACGATTTCCGCCGGTTCGCGCTTTGACGAAAAAATCGCCAGAGATTATTACGCGCTCGGCTATTCGATGATTCAGGGCTACGGTTTGACCGAAACGAGCGGCGCGGTAACGGCGACGCGCTTTGAAGACAATGTCGTCGGTTCGGTCGGCAAAGCGGTAAATTATGCGGAGATCAAGCTCGGCGAATTAAACGACGAAAATGTCGGCGAAGTTTTGATCAAAGGCAAGATGGTTTTCGGTGGTTATTATAAAAATGAAGAAGCGACGCGCGAGGCTTTTACCAAAGACGGCTGGTTTAAATCAGGCGATCTGGGGAAATTAGATAAAGACGGTCATCTTTTTATCGTCGGGCGTTCAAAAGATGTCATTGTTTTGCCGAACGGAAAAAACATTCACCCGGAAGACCTCGAAAACCATTATTTAAAATCGCCGTATGTCGAAGAAATGGCAATTCTCGGCGTAAAGGACACTTCGGCGGCGCACGCCGGAGCGGAAAAGCTCGTCGCGGTCATCGTGCCGGATTTTGCCTATCTGAAACAGGAAAAAATCGCCAACTCGAAAGAATGGGTGCGCTACGATCTCGATAATCTGGGGCGCACGCTGCCCGAATATCAGAGAGTCCGCGAATATATCATTTCGGGCGAACCGCTGCCGCGCACGGCGACGAAAAAGGTCAAGCGTTTCGAGCTTCAAAAACAGATCGAAGCCGGAGAGCTTTCCGCCGATAAACAACTTGACAGAAAACCGCTCGAACTGACCGCCGAAGATAAAGCTCTGCTCGCTTCCAATGTCGGTAAAACGGTCGTTTCCGTGCTTAAAAATAACTCAAAAGACGCGGAAAATATCACGCCCGAAATGAGTCTGGAGCTCGATCTGGGACTCGATTCGCTATCGCGTGCCGAGGTTTTCGCCGCGCTCGAACAGGCATTTTCAACCGAATTCGAAGGCGAAGAGGCGGCGCAGGCGCTAACGGTCAAGGACGTGCTCGATCTGGCGAAAAAACACGCCGGCGATATTGATGAATCGCAGGAACTCGTAACTGATCTAAAATGGTCGCAGATCGTCCGCGAAAAGGCGGAAAATGTGCCGGAAGTTCAGCATATTTTGCGCGACCGAACCGTTTTTCCGGCGATGGCTTACGCGGTTTATAACGCGTTCAAACTGTTCAATAAATTCTTTATGAGCCTGGAAGTCAAAGGCGCGGAAGTTCTCGATGAGATGGAACGCCCGTTCCTGATCTGCCCGAATCACCAGAGCTATTTCGATCCGTTTATCATCACGGCAAATTATCCGTTTCATATCTACAAAAACATCTTTCACGTCGGCGCGAATATGTATTTCAACAATTCGTTTATGAAATGGGTGGCAAAAATGCTGAGCGTTGTGCCGATTGACCCCGATACGCAATTGATGAAGGCGATGAAAGCCGGTGCAATCGGTTTGAAACACGGTAAAGTTCTGAACATTTACCCGGAAGGCGAACGCGCTTTTGACGGCGATCTGTCCAATTTCAAAAAAGGCGCGGCGATTCTCGCCACCGAACTCGATCTGCCGATTCTGCCCGTCGCCATTGACGGCGTATATAAAGTCTGGTCGCGCAGTTCGTGGATGATTCGCCCGGCAAAAGTAAAAGTGCAGTTCGGCAAACCGTTTTATCCGAAGGACGTTTTAAGCAGCGGACAATGGACAATGGACAATGGACAATGGACTGTCGGCAATGCTCAAAAACCGGAAACCGCGTCAGAACCGTCTGCGTCAGCGGATGGTTTAACCGACGAACAAAAATACGAAATCGTGACCGCGCATTTGAAAGCGGAAATCAAGAAAATGATTGACGAGATGCGGAAATAGATTAATTCTGTGATATTTCACAATTTATGAAAAAAATCTTTAACGGTTTTTCAAAGTTATTTTAAACAAGTCAGAAACGTCTGCGGTAGCGGATGGTTGAAGTGTATCTTTTAAAATGTCCGCAAATGACTTGCCACGCCGAGTCAGAACCGTCCGTTACCGCAGACGTTTCTGACTTAAACCAACCAAGTAAAAGCCCCGAAAATCGGGGCTTTTTTAGAAGATGTTACTTGACTATGCCTTCGATTCTTTCCTGTTTTTTGATGCGGATGTGATAATGTTCGCTATGATTATCTTCATACGAAGTAAGTTTCGGACCGGTGAATTCGGGATCGTTAAAGAAAATATACTTCGTATTCATCATTGCTTTGATCGCCCGAACCTGTAGAAACGCGGCTTGGCGATGAAATTTTTTGTTATATTCCTTGCCTCTGAGCTGTGTGTATTTGTCGGTGTCGGGCGGAAGCAGAGGCAGACGCATATCCATATCCAAACCCGTCTGATGGCTTCCGTGTCCGGTCGCCTTTCCGCCTTTTTCCGGCGAACAATCCCGAATCCACATCGAAGGCGCATCCGTTACGTCCGGCGCAAGAGCGACCATTCCTCTGTATAAAACTCCGGCTAAGATCAGACCGTCGAGCATCCACGTCGTCGTCCACGAATTTTTGTAATCGAATTCGGCGATCTGCCAGCCGATGCCCGATCTGCCTCTCATATCAACCCAACCCGGCGCATTGACCGCCGCCAGCCATTTATGCGTCGAGCCGTGCATATCAATTCGCCCGTCGCCCGAATCGAATTTCGGATTTCCTTTGCAGATGGTTTGAAAAAACTTGATCAAACGAATGAAATCCTTGTTTTTGCCGTCCGAAACGCCGCTCGCCCAGTGATAACCGAGCTCGACGAATCTGTCACGAACCTTTATAACGTCGGCGATTTCATTGTGCGGAACTCCGTTTTTCGAACTTCCCTCGCCGACCGAACCCGTTAATAATAATGTTGCCATATAAATTACTCCTTGTTTACCAATCTGAAAATAGTTAAATGTTTATTGTTTTTTTAGTGCTTTAATCTTCGATTCTCGTATCGGAATGAACAAAATAAAACACCGCCTTGTTGTAAAAATCCCATAAAATCAGCGTATCTTTTGACTGGCGGAAGCGTTTTATTTTGCTTTAAATTTCAATTTGTAAAAATAATTCCGCCTTTGGAAAAGAATTCTGCAAGTTAAAATTACAAGAATCGTTCTTACCTTAAATTTACAGAGTGAGGAGTTTTTTTGATGAAACAGAATCTATTCAAAATCGCTTTGCTGGCAATCGGTTTAATTCTTTTTGCCGTGACGCTTTATGTTTATTCACCGAACCGCACTAAATACACGCGCATCACGGTCGTCGGAGATTCGCAGACGAAGGTTGCGCCGGATACGGCGTTGATAACTTTTTCGGTCGTAACGCAGGGCAAACAGGCTCTTGACGCACAGCAGGAAAATGCTAAGAAAAGCGAAGCCGTCAAGACAGCGGTCGAAGCTATTAAACAAGACGCTGAAATTGAAATTAAAACAAGCAATTACAATCTTTCGCCCGATTATGATTATTCGGGAAAGATGACCAAGATTTCCGGTTATGAAGTAAAAAATACCGTAACTATCTCGATAAATGATCTGGCGCAGGTCGGCTCGGTGATTGATGCGGCGACAAAAGCGGGCGCAAACAGCGTCGAGGGAATCAGATTTGTTTTGGGCGAAACTTCTCCGGCGCAAGGCGACGCGCTCGGTTTGGCAACCAAACAAGCATTGGCAAAAGCCGAATCAATCGCCAAATCCTTGAACGGCAGAGTTGTCAGAGTTTTGGAAACTCACGAATTCGGTGCGCCGCAACTTCCTTCAAGTTCTGAAAGGTATGCAGCGGCGAATTCAAATATGAGTGTTGATTTTAAGCAATCTTATTCAACGCCGGTTCAAGCCGGTTCGCTCGATATTCAATCAAAGATTGTTTTGGTCGTCGAAGTCGAAATCGGTTGATTTTCACAAACGCAGCACCGGCTTCCCTGCCGACAAGAAACGCTTTTAGCGGTTAAAATTGATTATCAACTCGTATTTACCGTCTTTCGGTTTTAAAATCTATTTTTGTCGGAAGGATAAACGCCGTCCGGATGACGGCGTTCCGTCTTTACTCTGCGGCAAAATATTATTTTTTTTGCGTTCGTTAATAAATTTGCTAAAATTGTTAAAGTCATTCGGAATACGCAGAAAAAATCATATGAAAAATTTCCTAAATACCTTTTTACTTACGTTGTTGATGTTTGCTTTGACCTCTCCGGTCGCGGCGCAAAACACGCAAAAACTTTTTTCCCAGGCGCTCGCCTCCTATAATATGAACAATCTCGAACCGGCGATTTCGATGTTCAAACAGGTGATCGAACAGAACCCGAATCACGCCGAAGCGCATTTTTATCTGGCTTCGAGCTATGTCAAATACAAACAATATAAGGATGCCGTACCGCTTTTTGAGCAAGCCGGAAAGCTGAAACCGACGTATTTCGAAGCGTTTATTGCGCTGGGGAAAACTCTGATTATGCTGGACCGCCACGCTGAAGCGGAAGATGCTTTTGAAAAAGCCGTGAAAATAAAACCGGCGAGCAGCGAGGGTTTCTTAAACTTAGGAATCGCACAGAAATCGGGCGGAGATTGCGCGGCGGCGGTCGAATCTTTTAATCAGGCGTTGAAGTTCGATCCGAAATCTTCCGAGGCGAGCCTGAATCTCGGTTTGTGCTATGTCAAATCGGGAAATTCGGCGGACGCGCTTGGGATTCTGGAAAAAGCCGTAAAACTGAATCCGAAAGATTCCATCGCGCATTGCAATCTGGCTGATGTCTATCATGAAGCCAAGCGAAAAGCTGATGCCGTAAAACATTTTGAAGAAGCGGTGCGGCTGAATCCGAAATATTTCGAAGCGCATTACAAGATCGGACGGCTTCATTTCGATTCCGGTGATTATCAAACCTCGCTTCCATTTTTGGAAAACGCCGTCAGAAACAGCGTAAATTGGCTGGCGGCACTTAATTATCTGGGCGAAAATTATCTCGAGGTCAAAGAATTCGATGCCGCAATTCCGATTTTCCAAAGAGTCGTCGAACTCGACCCGAAAAATGAACAAGCATATTACGGTCTCGGCGTCGGCTATCTCGGTTTCGGCAAACCTTTGCAAGCCCGAACCTATCACAAAAAATTGGTCGAGCTGAGATCAAAACTTGCTCCGAAACTGATGGCGAAAATTAAAGCCAACTAAAAATTAGAAAAAGATTTCAACGCCAAGACGCGAAGGCGCAAGGTCGCTAATTTTTTTAATTAATTTCATTTGATTTACTTGGCACCTTCGCGTCTTGGCGACTTGGCGTTAAATGATTTTATGATTTTATAATTCTAAAAGAAAATAAAGCTATATTAGAAGCCGTTTCCCGATTGATTCGGCTTTTTTATTTTTCCGCTTTAGAGATTCAAAGCAAAGTCTGATAAGTTTGTAGCTATTAAAAAATCTATTTTTGAGGTGAAAAATTTATGCCTTCGATTTCTATTATCTTCGGCGCATTGTTAATTTTGCTCGGAATTTCGGGTTACGCTTACGTGATGTCAACTCCGAATCCGAGTATGACGGCTTTGATTCCGGCGATCTTCGGCGTTGTGCTGGTTTTGCTCGGCGTTATTGCCAGAGCCAAAGAAAATCTGCGAAAACATCTGATGCACGCGGCGTTGGTCGTCGCGCTGCTCGGTTTTCTCGGAACGATCTCGAGTTTTATGAAGATCGCGTCCGTTTTTGCCGGAACTGCCGAACGTCCCGTTGCCGTTATCGCTCAATTTGCGACGGCGATAATTTGTCTCGTTTTTATAATTTTGGGCATCAAATCTTTTATTGATGCGCGGAAAAATCGTTCCTAAAGTTTGAAAGTTTTAAAGGTGAAAAAGTGAAAAAGTTTTCGGAGTGTTATGCGCGGTTTTACTTTTCAATCAAGATTTCAGATTTTTATAATCAACTTCAAATCTCTAAAACCTTTAAACTTTTTCACTTTTTCACTTTCACGTGAGCATCGGCAGTTCGATTTCGACATAAAGACCGTCGCTCGTATTTCTGGCTCTTATCTTTCCGCTGTGAACATTGACGGCACGTTCGGCAATTGCCAGACCGAGACCGATTCCGCCCGTTTTGCGATCACGCGCTGTTTGCAAGCGGTAAAACGGCTTGAAAAGTTTTTCGAGTTCATCGTCAGGAACGCCCGAACCGTGATCTTTTACCGAAACAATCACGCTTTTGCCGTTTTTTTCAAGCGAAACTTCGACCGAAGTTTCATCTTTCGTATATTTGACGGCATTTCTGAGAACATTTTCAATCGCGCTTCGCAGCAGACTTTCATTGCCGAAAACCTTAACCGCGTCTTTGTGCAAAACTTTAACGGATTTGCCTTTTGCCTGCGCTTCGAAATCGGCATCCGAAACGATCTGATCGAAAAGTTTCGTCAGATTAACTTCCATTTTTTCAAAATCACCCGAACCCGATTCCAGTTTGGAAAGCGTCAAAAGCCGCGAAAGCATCTCGTTTAAGCGATTCGATTCGAGTTCGATTCTTTCGATCAAAGATTTTGTTTCATCATTGGCTTTGGCTCGGGCAAGTTCGAGCGCGACGTTCAAACGCGCCAGAGGTGAGCGCAATTCGTGCGAAATATCCTGCGTCAAGCGTTTTTCCGCCGTAACCAGTGCTTCGATTCTTTCCGCCATTTCGTCAAAATCCTTGGCAAGATCCGAAAGTTCGTCGTGCCTTTTTCCGATCTGTTTGCCGACGCGCGTCTGCAAATCGCCTTCGGCAAATTTTTGTGTCGCGCTGCGGAGTTTTGAAATCGGCGAGGTCAGATAAAGAGCCAGCGCATAACAAAATAAACCGCCGGTTAAAACAACTGCCAAAATTTGCAGAATCAATCTCGTCGTAAAAAACGGCGGATCTTGATGGCGTTTGAGTTCCAGCATATAAACGTGATTCACGCCGTTTTTTGACGTAACTTTGGTTGCCGCAAAGGTTTTATCGGGCAGACGCAAAAATACGGGCTGTCCGTTTTGAATCGCTTTTTGAAATAAATCCTGAGTTTCTTCGGCTTTGATATTTCCGGCGATCAAATTCTGTTTGTCGTCAAAAAAGCCGACTGAATTTACTCTCTGCGCTTGATTCAAACGATTTAAGTAAGTATTTAATCCGGCAATCCCTTCATTTTCAAAGATTTGAACCGATGTCTGCGAATTTGATGTAACCGCTTCGCCGACAAAAGTTTGCCATTGACGCGCCAGCGGTTCGGATTGTGTTGACCAATTGACGAGCGTTACCGCACCGACAATCAAAGCCATCGCCAGCCAAAACCAGAGGAAAATTTTTAAGAATAAACTCATAATGTTGCTAGTAGGTAGTAGTTTGTAGGAAGTAGATAAGCACCAATGGATAATTAAAAATGGATAATGGATAATGTCAGAAAACTCTTAAATTCTCTTACATCTGATGTTTAAAGGGATTTTTAGAATTTTCATAATATCTTAAAACTTTTGCTCACCTGCTTAGCTGAAATTATCTACTTCCTACAAACTACTACCTACTTTTTATTAGCTGCTGACCACCGTATAGATATAGCCGACCGAGCGGATCGTTTTGATAATGTCGTCGCCGTTTGTATTAGTTCCGAGCTTTTTCCGCAGATTGCTGATGTGCATATCCAAACTGCGGTCAAAGGGCGAGAGTTCGCGGTCGAGAACGTCCTGACTCAAATCTTCTTTTTTAACGACTTCGCCCGATCTTTTCATCAGTGCGGCAAGCAGATCGAATTCGACCGATGTCAAACCCAGATCTTCACCGCTTTTTTTGGCGGAACGCGCCGAAAGCTGGACTTCGACATCATCAACCTGCAATTTATCAGCTTCGGTTTTATTCGTATCTTCCGACATTTCGACGCGGCGCAGGATCGCCCGCAGCCGCGCCACGAGTTCACGCGGATTAAAAGGCTTCGGCAAATAATCGTCCGCGCCGATCTCCAGACCGACGATGCGTTCCATATCTTCGCCGCGGGCGGTCAGCATCAAAATCGGAATTTTTGAAATTTTGCGAAGCTCGCGCAACACGTCGAAACCGTTCATTTTCGGCAGCATTACATCAAGGATCGCCATATCGTAATCGCCTTGCGAAGCCTGTTTCAAACCCGTTTCGCCGTCGTGAACCGCTTTGACCTCAAAGCCTTCGACTGTTAAATACTCCGAAACCAATTCGCAAAGTTCTTCATCGTCATCAATGATAAGAATTCGATTGTTCATAAAATTATCGCCGCAGATAAAATAAAAAAGCGTTTTTTAACGCCGCTCTTAACTTCGATGTTTGATAATACATTATTGTAATAGTGTTTTATGTCAAGAAATGTAAATTTTCAAGTTCAATTATATTACACTTCTTTGCATTACTTCACGATAAATAGACGACTTTGCCCGTTTCGATTTCGTCTAACTAACCGACACGCGGCGATCAACGCCGAAAAAATTTCTACAGTAATAATTAATATCTAGGAGATAAATTAAAATGAAAAAACTTACAGTTTTATTGATGTCAATCGTCTTGGTCGCCGTCGGCGCAATCTTTGCTTTCGGTCAAACGACCGAAACCCCGACCGAAGGCAAAACTTTCGGTAAAAAGGGCGGCAACTGGAAACAGGGAGATCGCGGCAGACGCGGCAAACGCGGTGGCGGTCATAAGGGAATGGGAATGGGATTTCGCGGTATTGAATTGACCGAAGCTCAGAAAGAACAAATGAAGGCAATCGGACAAGCCAGCCGTGAAGGCTCGAAATCTCTGCGCGACCAAATGAAGGCAAATCGCCGGCAACTTCAGCAAGCAACTGAAAACGGTGCGTTTAACGAAGCGCAAGTTCAGGCAATCGCCCAACAACAAGGCGTTCTACGCGCTCAAATGATCGTTGAAAGAGAAAAAGTCAAATCACAAATGTTCGCCATTTTGACAACCGAGCAAAAAGCAAAAGTTGCCGAAATGAAAGAACAACGCAACCAAAAAATGCAGGAACGTATGCAAAAACGGGCTGAAAGACAAGCTCAAAAAGCTGCGCTGTAAAAGTAAGCACCAATGGATAATTAAAAATGGATAATGGATAATGTCAGAAAACTCTTAAATTCTCTTACATCTGATGTTTAAAGGGATTTTTAGAATTTTCATAATATCTTAAAACTTTTGCCCACCTGCTTATACCGTTTACCATTAGAAATTGTGCATTGGTCAGTAGCGTCGGCGTGAGCCGATGCGTTATCCCTGATGAGTAATTGACGCGGTTGCTGACGCAACCGCTACTGACTTAATGCACAATTTCTAAAGGGAAAGCGTATTAGTAGTAACAAATAACTTAAAGAAGTCGAATTTGTCAAAAAGTAAAAATGCCTTGCCGCAAGAAATTTCGGTGAGGCATTTTTATTGTCTGCCCGCGCAAACTATCAATAAAGATCGGCATCCAACTTCAATAAAGATCGGCATCTAACTTCAAAATTTCACAACTTGCGGCAATTATTAATTGCAAATTTCCAATCGCAAATCGGCAGAGGCTTTGACTTTTTCCCGATAAAGATTTAATAAACTAATACGTCTTTTAATTAGAAACTATCCCGTTTGATTTCCGTAAACTACTGAAAAGACAGACTTTCTTAAATTTGAAATCCGGAATCCGGAATCTGGAACAGGATAATAAACAAGAATGCCAACAAATATAACCGAAATCGAAGATAAGGAACGCGGCAAAACGATTCTTCGCGTCGAAGGTTCGCTGGAAGAATCGGACGCGATCTTGCTGGAGAAGATCGCGCTCGACCTGCGCGAATATAACGGCAAAAACTTGACGATTGATCTTGCCGACCTGCATTTTATGGACAGCGACAGCGCACCGATCATCAAACGCCTTGCCGATAAACACGGCTTTGAGATCGAAGGTTTGCAGATTTTTCTGCAAAATATCGTCGAAGAAACCGCCAAACGCGAAGAATAAAAATATCGTAACTGATTAGGACTGGAGCGCGAGCGTCTCGCTTGCACGCGGCGAGCCAGGCAAGACGCGCTGACAACTTTCGGTTACTAAAAAGTTTCGGATAAATCAAGCAATAGCGCCTGTT
>JBBRVS010000085.1:0-21414 GCA_038246645.1 Pyrinomonadales bacterium | reverse complement strand
TGATCGTCGCTCAAGATCGCGTCAATGATTTTGGTGACGATAAAACGGATATTTTCCGGTGTCGGTTCGGCAAGCGAACGCGCCGCCGCTTCGCAGGAATCGGCAATCATCATAATCGCCGCTTCTTTGAACTGCGGTTTCGGTCCCGGATAGCGAAAATCGTTTTCCGCAACTTCTTCGCCTTCTTTAGCCTGAGCCTGGGCTTTTTTCAGAAAATAATGCAGGGTTCGCGTCCCGTGATGCTGCGGAATAAAATCAACGATTCGCGCCGGCAAGCCCATTTCCTTTGCCAGTTTCGCGCCGTAAGTTACGTGGCTGATGATGATTTTCGCGCTTTGCTCGGGTTTGAGGCGGTCGTGCGGATTTTTGCCCGATTGATTTTCGACAAAATGTTCGGGCGCGGCGGTTTTTCCGATGTCGTGATAAAGCGCACCGATTCGCGCCAGCAGACCGTTTGCCCCGACCTTCCGGCAAGCGTCTTCGGCAAGCTGCCCGACGGCGTGCGAATGCTGATTGGTTCCCGGCGCACGCAGTGCGAGCTGTCCGAGCGCGGGCAAATCGGCGTTGGAAAGTTCCAATAATTTAACATCGGTCAAGATTCCAAAGGCGTTTTCGCAAATCGGCAAAAATACGGCAGTAACCGCCGCCGTGACGACTCCGCTTGCCAGACCGCAACTGATTGCCAAAAGAATCGTGTTCAAAATAAACGGCTGTTGCGTGTAGCCGATTAATGCGACGGCAACCGCCGCGCTTCCCAATCCGACCAATGCGCCGGCGACCGTCACCGATTGACGGTTGCGGTAGCGTCCGATCCCGTAAACCGCAACTGCCGATGTAATTACGGCATAAAGCGTAAATTCCAAAGCCCGCGGCGCAATCATTCCGGCGATCAAGGAAGTAAATAAACCCGTAAAAAGCGCGGTTCGGCGGTCGGCGAGCAAAGTCATCAACAGACTTCCGAAGGCAAACGGAATGGCAAAACTCCAGAGCGTCGGATCATTGAGCGGTGCTTTAACGTTTTGCAGTGCGGTAAATTCCGCCAGACGAAAACAGATTGCCATCAAAGCAGTTTGCGCGATGATGATAAAAGCGAAAAGTGCAAAGGTTTTTTGCTCGGACAAAACCAGCCGCGGCACGATTCCGCGATGCTGGATAAATTTCCATGCCACCCAAAAAAGCGCGGAAATCAAGGCGAGAAGTCCGAAGAAACGATTGACCTGACGGCTCGATGTGCTGTAGCTGCGAATCGCGGAAATTTGCGAAAGCGCGGTTTGGGTAATCGTATCGCCTTCGCGGACGATTGTTTGACCGCGTTTAAGCGAAATCGTGACGGGCGTTGTCTTGTTTGCTTCAATATCGCGGGCGTTGTCCGTTGCCACACTGTCATAAATAATACTCGGTTTTATCAGCGGCGAAAGTGCGGCATCAAAAGCCTCGACTTCCCGCGGCGAAAGACCGGCAATCCGGCTTAGCCCTTCTTTTAAATTCGCACGGGCTTTTGAAAGCGGCGTAGAATTATTTTCGGGAAATCTCAAAATCTGTTCTTGCCCCGGATTTTGACGGTTGTTGAGCTTTATTTCTTCTCGAAAATACTGCCTGTCTTTATCATCAAAAATATAAACTTCGGAGTTTTCGCGTAAAACACGCGTTACGAAATCAAGGTCGTTTTGGCTGAAACGTCTGCTTGCCAAAATTTCGCCGACTTCCGCGCCGCCTGCGCCTGTCCAGTTTATACTTGGTTTAGTGTCTGAATTTTCCTTGATATTCGCGTTGATTTTGTCGGTTTTTCGCTGCAGATCTTCCCAAGCCGAACGAAAACTCTGTACTGCGCTTTCCGCCAAATTCGGTTCAAACGAAAAAATCGGCTGGATGCTTTCGCGGGCAACTTGCCTGACCCGTTCGCTTTCATCTTCATCGGTTACGGAAATATCGGCAGGTGAAATAATGCTTTCGCGGGCAATGTCGCCTTCCTTGTATTGTTCGGCGGTCGAACGCCAGAACGGATTATTGATTAAAAATGTCGTGATAATGCAGAGAAGGGCAAAGCCGATCCAGAATTTTTGGTTTTCCGTTAATTTTTCAAACGGCTGATGAATATATTTCACCGCCGCTTTTTGGAGTTTTTCCAGCGGCGTAGCTAAATTTTGAAGACGCTTACTCATATTTTCCTTATACGTTTCTTTGGATGCTTTTTAGCAGTTCGGTTCTGCCAAAAATCAACGGTTGACCGCAAAGTGTAAATCGGCTGTAATCGCAAACTTCTCGATTTTCTCAAGTAAAGGTTCTAATGTTTTCGGTCGGATAGCTGAAATTGCCACGCATTCGAGGTCTTTGTCAAGCGTAATCTGGCGTTTCAGGACTTCGATCTCTTCTTCGGCAATCAAATCCGCTTTATTCAGAACAATTACGTTTGGAATTTGATTGAGTTTCAAATCGAGCAAAATTTTATCAACCGATTCGATCTGCGCCAGAACATTCGGGTTTGAAGCATCAACCACGTGTACGAGCAGATCGCTGTCGCTGATTTCTTCCAGAGTGGCGCGAAACGCGGCGACCAGAGTTTCCGGCAGATCGCGGATAAATCCGACCGTGTCGTTGATAATAACTTCCTGCTCGAACGGCAGACGCAGGCGGCGCGAAGTCGGATCGAGCGTCGCGAACATCTGCTTTTCCGCATAAACTTTGCTGTTGGTTAAAGTATTGAGCAGAGTGGATTTTCCGGCGTTCGTATAGCCGACGAGTGAGATGATCGGAACATTTTTGCTCAGACGATTTTTTCTTCGTTCCTGCCGCTGACGGCTTAATTTATCAACCTGTTTTTCAAGCTGCGTGATTTTATCACGAGCGCGGCGGCGGTCGGTTTCGAGTTTCGTTTCGCCCGGACCGCGTCCGCCGATTCCGCCGGCGAGCCGCGAGAGAGCGGAATTCTGCCCTTGTGCCAGACGCGGCAAAAGGTATTTCAATTGCGCGAGTTCGACCTGCAATTTTCCTTCGCGTGATTGGGCGCGTTGGGCGAAAATATCAAGAATCAGCTGCGGTCGGTCTATGACTTTGAGTTCGGTCGCTTCCGAGATCGAACGCACCTGTCCGGGCGTCAGCTGAGTGTCGAACACGATCATATCCGCGCCGAGCCGCATGGCGCGAATTAATAATTCTTCGAGTTTTCCGCCGCCCAAGACGGTTTTCGGATTGATCTGATTGCGCCGCTGAACGATTTTGTCCAAAACGACGACATTTGCCGAAAGCGCGAGTTCTTCGAGTTCTTCGATTGATTCTTCGGCATCGGATTTATAGCCGGTCGTAACTCCGACCAGAATTACGCGGTCGCGGTTTGTATGGCGATTTCGCGCCGTCATCCGAATCCGCGCCATTTCGTTTTCGAGCGAATTGATCAGCGCGATAAAATTCGTATCGAGCTGCGAAGGAATATTCGGTTCTAAAAATTCATACGGCAAAGACTGGCTTTCGTTTTCGAGATTTTCAGCCGTTGTCGGCAGAAGGTGCGCCGAATAGACGTTGTTCGGCAAACCCGTTTTTTCGTCAACCTGAATCGCCGCCATCAGATCGAGCCGAAGCAGCGCCAGATCGGTTAAATCATCCTGATTAAGTTTTTCTCCTAAAAGATGCGTGTGAACGCAGCGAAGTCCGCGAAAGCGATCTTCGGCGACGCGAAGACGTTTGAAATCAGGCATTTCAATCTGTTTTGCATCGCCGACCATGACATATTCGACCTGTCCTTTGCGATTCAGCAGAACGCCGATTTGCCTACCGGTTTCAAAAGAAATTTCTGATAATTGCCGGGCAAGTTCGGGCGAGATGATCTGTTCGGGAGCGACGCGGCGCGACGAAAGCCGCTCGATGCGCCGGATCTGATTATGTTTTAAACCTTGCGTAAAGCCGTGAATGCTACTGATAAAAAATTAAACCTCCAAAAATGCTTTATTCAATAATTGAAATTATAACATATTAGGGTTTAGGTAAAAGGTAAGGTTTAGGTAAAAGGTAAAAGGTAAAACTTTTGGCAATTGTTTTCCATCTTTTCAAATAAATTTGAAAATTTTTGTTATTTTCACTTCTCACTTCTCACTTTTCACCTTTGACCTTTGACCTTTGACCTTTTACCTTTTTTATATGCAGCCGCGCACCAGAAGACAAAAAGAAGTTTTGGAATATATCAAGCAATATATTGAAAAACACGGTTATGAGCCGTCTTATCAACAGATTGCGCGGCATCTCGGCGTAGCTTCAAAAGCCGGGATTGCCAAACATATCGAGGCTCTCGAAAATCAGGGATTGATCTCGCGCAATCGGGAAAGCGGGAGTTTTAAGCTCGAAATCACGCCGACCAAATCAATTCTGGATGTGATTTGCGAAATCGAATGGCTCGATGTGCCGCAAACCGAAAGTTATATGGAAGAATGGGAAGAAAAACCGCTTTTCGTGCCGAAATTCTTAATTGAAAATCATTCGCCCGAAAAAATGCGGGCGTTTCGCGTGCCGGACAATTCGATGCTTGACGAACATATCTGCGAAGGCGATGTGGCGTTGATCGAAAATCGCCCGTATCCGCGCGACGGCGAAATTGTCGTCGCTTTCGTTGAAAATAAACGCGCTGTCTTAAAAAAATATTTCCGCGTCGGCGCAAATATCGAACTTCGTCCGGCAAATGAAAATTATGAAACTATCATAATTCCGGCTGACAAAATCAAAGTCGTCGGCATTCTGCGCGGGATTTTGCGGACAACAAATTGAAGGTAAAAAGTAAAAGGTAAAAGATAAAACTTAGAGCAGGTTAGAAATTACTGTATGTTCAAAGGTAGAAACGCAAGTGCAAACGAGCGTACCGAATTCCGAAGGCGAAGCACGCTCCCTCGCGGTCGCGTTTCTGCCTTTGAATCCATCAATTATGAATTTGCTCTGGTTCGGTTCAAATATTTCTCAAAATTTGAGACTTTGACCAACTCAACTTAAAAAATTAAAATTAATAACTGCGACCAAATGTTTTACCTTTTACCTTTTACCTTTTACTTTTTACCTTGAGAGAAATTGTGACAAATACACCAACACCAAATGCGAGTTACAGCGTAACTTTGCGCGTAAAAATTCAAAACAGTCCCGGAAAATTGGGCGAAATTACAACCGCTATCGGAAACGCGGGCGGCAGCATCGAAGCAATTGATATTGTCAGCGTCGGAAAAGATTTTCTGATGCGCGACATTACCGTTAACGCATCGTCGGAACAACACGATCAGGAAATCATCGAGGCGATCAAACATATTGACGGCATTGAACTTATCAATTTTTCCGACCGCACGTTTCTAATGCATCTGGGCGGAAAAATCGAAACCGTTTCAAAAATGCCTTTAAAGACGCGCGATGATCTTTCGATGGCTTATACGCCGGGCGTAGCCCGCGTTTGCGAGGCGATTCGTAAAGACCCGGAGAAGGCTTTTACTTTAACAATTAAGAAAAACACGGTCGCGGTCGTCTCCGACGGAACGGCGGTTTTAGGTTTGGGCGACATCGGACCCGCCGCCGCAATGCCCGTAATGGAAGGAAAATGCCAGCTTTTCAAAGAATTCGGCGGAGTTGACGCGTTCCCGATTTGTTTGAACACGAAAGATCCGCACGAGATTATTCAAACGATCAAAAATATTTCGGTTGCTTTCGGCGGAATAAATCTCGAAGACATTTCCGCCCCGCGCTGTTTTGAAATCGAAGAGCGGCTTAAAGAAGAATTAGATATTCCGGTTTTTCACGACGATCAACACGGAACTGCCGTCGTCGTTCTCGCGGCGTTGATCAACGCGCTGAAAATCGTCGGCAAACGGATGGAAGACATCAAACTCATCGTCAACGGGGTCGGCGCGGCGGGCGTTGCCTGTTCAAAAATCGTGCAGGCGGCGGGCGTGAAAAATATCATCGGCTGCGACCAAGCGGGCGCACTTTACAAAGGGCGCGTCGAACATATGAACTGGGTCAAAGATTGGTACGCGCAAAATACGAATCCGAAAAATGAAAAGGGAACGATTCACGACATAATCAAAGGCGCAGACGTTTTCTTCGGTTTGAGCGCACCGGGCGTGATTGACGAAAATGATCTGAAAAATATGGCAAAAGATCCGATTGTGTTTGCGATGGCAAACCCCATTCCCGAAATTATGCCGGAAGATGCCGCCGGACACGTCGCCGTAATGGCTACGGGCAGAAGCGATTATCCGAATCAAATCAATAACGTTCTGTGTTTTCCGGGTATTTTTCGCGGCGCATTAAATTGCCGCGCTTCACGCATTAATGAAGAAATGAAGCTCGCCGCCGCCACCGCTATTGCCGGAATTATCAGCGAAGACGAACTTCATCCCGATTACATAATCCCGTCGGTTTTCGATAAACGGGTCGGCGAAGCCGTCGCCGCCGGAGTCGAAGAAGCCGCTTATAAAACGGGCGTTGCCCGGCGCGAAAGAGCGACGACCGATTCGGAGTTTTAGAGATCAATATCAATACTTCAACAAAAAAGAGAGAGAATTTTTTTTAATTTTCTCTCTTTTTGTTGTATTTATTGAGAAGTTAGTCTAAGTATTCAGCCTTATATCCGTTTCTTGTCGGTGTCATCGTAAAACCGTCATCCGTTTCATAAACACCGAAATAAAGCCGTTTTTTCTTTTCCCCGCTGATATTAATAAAGCAGACGAGCGGAACTGTGGCGGTTTCGGAAAATACGCTTTTGTATGTTCCGTCCTTTGCGCCGTTGAAAATGACGATGACAACCGTATATTGAAGCTGATGAGTTTCAGCCAAACCCGTTTCTTTTTTCGGCGGGATATTTTTTTCGAGAATGACGGCAAAATCCGGCACACGGTCATAATTGAAATCGCCTTGCCGGTAGAACGGCGTAAAGTTCTGTCCGAAATCCTCGCGCATCACTTTGAGATATTCCGGGTCGTAGCTTTTTTCGGACAAAAATTTCAGTTCGGGATTATTTGTTAAATATTCTTGCAAAGCCTTTGATTGTGCCGGCGGCAGGTCAGAGACCGACTTTTGCGCCAAACCGCTGATTGAAAAAAGGGTCAGTAATAATAATGCTAAGAAAATTCGTTTCATAATCTTTCTCCTGTTTGTCAAAGGTCTTCGGGCATCCGCACAAGCGGCATATCGCTTATGCCCGGAATGCGCCCGATAAACAGCAAAATCTCAAATTCCTCGATAGTTGTCGGCTCGACGGCGACATCGTTCGATTTATAGCCGTGCAGATCGCAGCAAACCGAGCCGTTGATCATCGCCGGATCGTGTATGATGATCAAAACTTTAGAAGTGTTGTTAACCAAAGCGGTCAGATGCAGTTGAAATTTGGCGCGATACTTCAAAGGCTTACCGCCGCCGAAATAAATCGCCGTTTCACGCGGCGCAACCGTCAGTAATATTATTAAAATCAAAGGTTTCCGGTTAAGTTAAAATTTCCGGGACTTTTTCTGTGATCCGCTTTAATTTTCCGACGTCTTCTTGCTTTTTGAGTGGTTTTGGGTTTAATATCTTCAACATAACTTGTCAAAATTTTAACGATTGTGTGATTGCTGAACACACAAAGAATGTCGTTTTCATTCTTAAAACAGCATAATTTACCCCCTTTAATCTAAACTAACAGGAGAAAATTGATGAATAGATTGGTAAAAGGTTTTATGACGTTTGCGCTTGTTTTTCTAACAGCGCAGCTAGCTTTTGCGGCAACATTTACAGTAACTAAAATCGCTGATACAAATGACGGTATGTGCGATGCGGATTGTTCTTTTCGTGAAGCAATCGCAGCAGCGGTCGGTGCGGCAGGCGATGATATTGTCGCTTTCGACGGAATGGTTTTCGGTTCGGCGCAAACTATAATTTTATCACTCGGCGAGATCGTGATTACACCCAACGGCAGTTTGACGATCAACGGAACAGGCGCGGATCTACTGACGATTGACGGCAATTTAGCGAGCCGGATATTAGTTGTCAATGCTGGCGCTACGGCTTTTATCAATGATCTGACATTTACGCGAGGCAACGGTGTCGGTACGCTCAATACAGGACGCGGCGGAGCGATTTATAATGCGGGCGGAACAACCGTCATCAATAACTCCGTGATCACCGGAAACACGTCGCCAAACGGCGGCGGGTTGAACAACGCATCAGCGGGAACGCCTTCCGTTCCCGGCAATTTAACGTTCAATAACTGTATTGTTTCCAACAACACGGCAACGGGTTCGGGCGGCGGAATGCAGAATTTTTCGACCAGCACCGTCACGATCAATCACTCGACGTTTATGGGAAATATCAGCAATGGCACAACCGGCGGCGGCGGCGGTCAGTTTAACGGCGGCGTGCGAATCACGAATTCGACATTTGCCAACAACAGCGCACCGAGCGGAAGCGGGGGCGGCATACAGTCAAACGGAACGCTCGGCACGATTCTGACCAATGTTACGCTTTCCGGTAACTCTTCGCTCAACAACGGCGGCGGCATCCACAGAGGAACGACCAACGTCAACTTTTTTATCCGCAACAGCATCGTTGCCGGAAATAACGGTGTTTCGACCTCGCCGGATGTGACGAATTCGACCGGCGGATTAAATTCGGAAGGCAACAACATCATCGGCAATGTCGGAACAAGCACCGGATGGATCGCTTCCGATCTGCTCAATATCAATCCGATGCTCGGAATGCTCGCCGATAACGGCGGATTCGGTATGACATTTCTGCCGATGGCGGGTTCACCGGCGATTGACGGCGGACAAAACTGCGTCGTTGATCTAACGTGCGCGACCAATAATCCGCCGCAAGCCGTAACTACCGATCAGCGCGGTGTTGCACGTCCTTCGGGCGCAGCGGTTGACATCGGTTCGGTCGAAGTTGCTTCAATGCCGTCAAATGCCACGATCAGCGGTCGTGTTTTAGCACCGGGCGGCGTGGCGAGAAGCCGGGTTACGGTTACGCTCAGCGATATGAGCGGAGTTATCAAAACAACTTTGTCGAACAATTTCGGGTATTTCACTTTTACGAATGTTTCTACCGGGCAAACATATTCGCTTAGTGGCGAGTCAAAACAATATAACTTCACGGCGCAAAATGTCATGGTCAACGGCGACGTAACAGGTTTGACACTTACCGCAACTTCGGAAAATCTGAAGTAATTTATTGACCCGGAAAATTTGCTAAAAAAAGAAAACACGGCACAATAATTGTGCCGTGTTTTCTTGCGATATCAAGGCTGCCGCTAAAGGTTTTGAATTCAGCCCGTAAATTTATCTTTAACTGAAACTGTTTCAACTTTGATGATTTACAAGAATTAGAAATCTTAAAACAGATTTGAAACAAACAAAAGAATTCGGCACGGATGAACACAGACAAGGTAGATAAGCAATCGGACAAAATTAATTTAGATTAAACTTCGCGTAACTGATCAGGTCAAAAAACTCCCATCCTTTTCTCAGGAGGGGTGGCAGCCGTTTTTTGGCTGACGGGGTGGTTTTGAATTCATCCCGCCGTTGCCGGACAATGGTACAATTATCCCGTAAATTTATAGCCGAGACCGTGAATGGTTTGAATAAACTGCGGATATTTCGGATTTTCTTCGAGCTTTTGCCTGAGCCACGCGACGTGTACGTCAACGGTGCGCGTCGAAGGCATCGCGTCGTAACCCCAGACTTCGTCGAGCAGTTCATCGCGTTTGAGGACTTCGCCGCGATGTTCGATCAAATACTGCAAGAGTTTGAATTCCAGAGCGGAAAGTTCGACCGGTTTGTTTTCCTTTAATACTTCGGCGCGGCGGAAATCAACGGCGACCGAGCCGAACTTAAATGTTCCGGCTGCCGTTTGATGAGTGTTTACCGAACGCCGGAGAAGTGCCTCGATGCGGGCAAGGAGTTCCATCACTTCAAAAGGCTTTGTCAAATAATCGTCCGCACCGAGCTTTAAACCCAGAACTTTATCAATCGTTTCGCCTTTTGCCGTCAGCATCAAAACGGGCGTTTCGACATTATTCCGGCGCAGATCGCGGCACACGTCAAAACCGTTTTTTTTCGGCAGCATCACGTCCAAAATTATCAGATCGAACGATTCATTTAAGGCAAGCGACAAGCCCGCCTCGCCGTCGCCCGCCGTTTCAACCTCGAAACCCTCGCTCTCTAAACGGTCGGTCAGCGTTAAGATCAGACCTTTTTCATCTTCGACTAATAATATTTTCATAAGATTTTTCACCGCAGAGACGCAGAGACGCAGAGGTTTTAAGAATAATTTTTTAAGTTAAATTGATAATTACAGTTTTTATATTTTCTCCGCGTCTTTGCGTCTCTGCGGTAAATTCCCTTACGGCAATTCAATTGTAAATATGCTTCCTTTGCCGATTTCGCTTTCGACTTTGATTTTTCCTTTATGCGCTTCGACGATTTGTTTGACCAGGCTCAAACCCAGACCGTTGCCGTGAATCTGTTCGTCAACGACCGTTTTGGCGCGGTAAAACGGCTCGAAAATTTGCGTCAGATCTTTTTTGGAAATGCCGATTCCTTTGTCTTCGACCGAGATTTTTAACAATCCGCCGTCGCCGTTTTCAGCCGAGATTTTCAGCCAGCGACTGCCGTTCGAGTATTTGATCGAATTGATTATCAAATTCTGAAGCGCGTGGCTCAAGGCGTTTGAATCGGCGGAAATGGCGGGCAGTTGTTTGCTAAATTCCTTTTCCAAAACAAATTCTTTTTCGCTTAATAAAGGCTGACATTCAGTAATCGCGTTTTCGATGATTTCTGCAACATTTGTCGAACGAAAATCGAATTTCCGTTTTCCCGAACGCGCTCCGGCAAATTCGAGAATCTGTTCGACCATCGTTGTTAATTTCTTGCCTTCGCCTTTGATCAAATTCCCGTATTTCTCGATCTGATTCGGCGAATTGACCACGCCGTCGGTCAGATTTTCGCCCGCCGAATAAATTACCGCGAGCGGCGTGCGGAATTCGTGCGACACCGAAGAAACGAAATCGAGCTGCCGCTGTGCCAATCGTTTAGAACGCTGTGCCGAAACGAAAATCAAACCGACGCTTGCCGCCAAAAGCGTTAAAATCCCGAAACTGATCGCAAGATTCCGGTAGCGCGTGTTGGCAATAAATTGTTCGAGCGAACCCTCGGAATGCTGTACGTTCAAAGTCCACGCGCCTTCCGTCGAATTTGCGTTTCTTTCAAATATATTGATCCGCGGCTTTGAATCGGCTAAAATTTTTACGTCAACCTGTTTATTTTCAAGCGGTTGTGCGGGAGATTGTGAAGTTCTCGTTTCAATTTGGCTGAAGACGACGCTGTTCGTCGTTCTCATCGGTTGTCCGGTAATTTTCTCGGTACCTTCGCTTGCCATAAATGAAAAAGTTCCGGCTCTGACATCAAATAATTTCGCGCTCGCATCCCTCGCAGAGAGCGGCGCGTCATTCGTCTTAAAGATCGCTTCGTTTTTCCCGTCAATAATTGCCAGATTAAAATTTGCCGTGTCGGTCTTGGCGAAATACTTTTCCGTCAAATCCTGAAAAATTTGTTTTTTAATTACCGTTTCATCGAGTTTGATAATTAAAAAACCGTATTTTTCGAGCAATTCCAAAGGCGCGGGAACTCTGTTGTTTGTCAGTTCTTTTCCCCGATTAACAACGATTTGTCGAAAATCTTCCTTGTCTTTATAGATGATTGCCGTCAACGCCGAATTTTCCGCGTCAACCGTATTGAAATTTTTAGCGTTCGCCGGATTCGGTTTTATTTTTAACAGATCTTCCGTCCAAACCGTATTTTCAAATCGTCCGGTTTCCTTGTTAAATTGTAAAAGTTCGTCAGTTTTATCAATTCCGACAAAATAAAAATCTTTGACAAGTTCGGGGTATTTCGCCTTTTCGCGCCAGCTGATATAATGTCTGTGAAAATCTTTGAAGTCGTTTTTCTGAAAATTTTCCGCCATCAGCTGAAAATTGAAATAGACGGTTTGCAGTTCGCGGTTAAAATCTTCGGCAAAACGCCGCGTGTCATCCTGCAGACGGCTCTGCATCCGTTCGCTTTCCGCATCGCTGATCTGTCCGAGCCATCTGTATTGCAGCCCGGCGAGCAGCACGAGCAAGCCGAGCAGAAAAACGACCGATAAAACGGGGAACCATGATTTTTCCTTCCAAAACTTCATCACCCGAATTTTATCACGCTTTTTATCTGTTTTTATCTCGATTCAAGCAGATTTTACATTCTTTACAATTATTTTGCGTCCTCTTAATAAACCGGTTTTTCAAACGGAATAAAATTGAATGCCGTTTATTCGCCAGGTTTTTTAAAACGATCGGACTTTAGATTGAAAACATTTTACATTCTTAACAAATTCTTTGCGTCAGCTTAAACACTTGCGAAAATTTTTCTGTGATACTGCATCCAGTCATAAAGACAAATTCAAAATTTTAGGAGATTAAATATGAAAAAATTCTTTGTAATGATACTTTTGGTTTCTACCTTTTTTATCGGTTTGAGCGCATTGGTCGAGCAAGCCGGAGCAAAATTCAAATCCGATGCCAAGGCTCTGGAAATAATCCGGCAAGCCCGCGTTGCCATCGGCGGTGATGCCAATATCGTGGCGGTTCGCAGTCTGACGATTGCCGGAAATACGACGCATTTCTTTGATACAGACGGCTTAGCGCAAACCGGGCAAGGCACTCTGGAAATCAATCTGCAATTGCCCGGACAATTCAGCAAAATGGTCAGAATCGGCAATCCCGAAAACGCGACCGCCGGAACGGAAGTTCAAAAACAAGTTGACGTGATCGTTATGCGGACGGAAGGCGAAACGGTTTCGGCAGTTCCTTCGACCGAAGGCAAACCGGGCGTTTTTATCGTTAAAGACGGCGACGGAAAAATCCTGACCGAAGAGATCAGAGGCGGCGCCGGCGGAAAGAACAAAATCATCATCAAAAAAGATGACGGCACGGTTCAGGAAATAACGCCGGACGAGAAAAGCACTGTTGTTTTTGAAAGAAAGTCCGGCGATGGCGGCGATACGCAGGTTTGGAAGACGGAAGACGGCAAGAAAATTGTGGTCAGCAAAGATTTGAAGACGGAAAATATTTTCGGCAATCGCCACAATGAAATGTTTCGGATGACGCTTTCCTTGCTTTTATCCGCGCCGGAAGGCTTGGATGTGAGCTACAGTTTTGCAGGCGAAGGAAGTGTTGACGGAAGCTCGTGCAACATCGTCGAAGCGCGGACGAATGGTTCGACATTTAAACTTTTTCTCGATAAAGCAACCTTTCTGCCGCGAATGATCAGCTATGACGGCACAGATGTTCCGCATATTATCAGAGTTAAAAAAGAAGGTTCGGGCGAGGTTATCACGGAAAATATCGTCGGACCGGGACTTGATCCCGCAGACGGAAAAACTCTCGAGCATCAGCTTAAATTCTCGGATTTCCGCAGCGTCGGCGGTCTGTTTTTGCCGCACACCTGGACGGAAACAGTCGGCGGAAAGCAAACGCAAAATGTTGACATTACAAATTATGAAGTAAATCCGGCAAACATCGCGGATAAATTCAAAGGTCAAAAAGTTTTTGTCAGAAAAGCGAAAGATCAATAAATTCTTAACACCGAAAAAAATCAAAAAAATGCCGCGCCTCTTCGTCAGAAGCACGGCATTTTTCTTTTAACTTAAGTCTTAAGACTCAGAACTTAATAGAGCGTAAATTAAATTTTAAGGCGTTTGAAAAAAGTTTGGAGTCCCTGCTTTAGCAGGTTTCCGCCAGCGAAGCGCGGCGGAAAAAACCGCCTAAAGGCAGGACTCCAAACACTCGAAAATTTAATTTACGCTCTACTTAAGACTTTCCGCTCTAGTTTGATTCTTTCTTACAAAAAAATCTCTATTGAAAATTAACGCATCTGTGCTATCTTCAAATGTTCTTGAAATTTAGATCAGTTTTACCAGAGAAATAAAATGAGAAAAAATAGACGAATTATAATGATTATTGCCGCGCTCGGCGTGGTTTTCGGCAGTGTTTCGGCGAGTTTCGGACAGGTAATAACGGGCGGTTACGGAGAAATTTCCGTCGAGGACGCGGGCGCGGTCGAGGCGGCGGAATTTGCCGTTAAAACGCAGAGAAAAAACGATAAAATGAAGATGTCGGTCGAATCCGTCAGAAAAGCCGAGCGGCAGGTCGTTGCCGGAATGAATTATAAACTTTGCATTGAAGTTTATTATCCGAGCGAAGAAGATGAAACGGACGGCGTTCTGCAATTTATTCAAGCCGTTGTTTATAAAGACTTAAAAGGCAACTTCAAGTTGACCTCCTGGGCTGAAGCCGAATGCGCTCCCGAAGAACAATAATCAAAAGTCCGAAATAAATTCGATGAAATTTATCTTGAACTCATATAAATTTAGTTACTGTAATGAGCGCAAGTCTGAGAATTTTTAATAAATTGCCTCCAACTTATTTTCTTTGAAAAAATAAAGCCGTATAAAATCAGCCATCGTAGATGGCGAAAGCGTGTAGCCCGTTAGCGTCAGCTACGGGAATTTAATGTGAAAATTGATTTTAGCTCTTGAAGAGAGCGGCAGACATTCGTCAAATTGAATAATTCTGCCGCCCGCAAAACGGGCTTTACGATTTGTTTATCGTGATTCCGTGCGCGCGCGCGGCTACACGCTGCCGCTCGCATCCGCGAGCTAAAACCGAATTTTTTACGGTGTCTATTTATCAAAGACCATTAGTTGGAGGCAATTTATCCGACAAACAGGCAATTATTTACACTTCATTAAATCTATTCAAATCTCTTCGGAAGCAAAATTTCCATCGCATCGTCAACCGTAACGATTCCGACGATTTCTTCCAATTCGTCTAAAACGGGCAATGCCAGCAGATTGTATTCGGCGATTTTCAAAGCGACTTCTTCGGAAGGATCATTCGGCTTGGCAAATTGAAGTTTTGTCCGCATAACATTTTCCAGAGAAAACGCCGGATCGGCTAAGATCAAACTTCGCAGAGTTACGACGCCTTCGAGTTTCCACGAATTTTCTTCGCTGACGATGTAGAGATAATAGATCATATTCGGCGTATCAGCCATTTCGCGAAGTCCTTCGATTGCTTCGCGGACAGTTAGATTTTTTGGAAAGGTTACGAATTCCGTCGTCATCAAACCGCCCGCCGTATCGTGTGCATACGACATTAGATCGGCAACATCAACCTTTTCGGCATCTTCCATCAGATCGAACAGTTCACGCGCCTTGTCTTCGTCCATTTCGCCGAGAACGTCAACCGCATCATCGGGCGACATTTCTTCCAAAAGATCGGCGGCGCGTTCATTGTCCATTTCTTCGAGAATCCGCGCCTGATTTTCGGTGGACATTTCTTCGAGCGTGTCGGCGGCGATTTCGTCGTCGAGAGATTCGACGATTTCCGTGCGGTGAATCGGCGAAAGCGTTTCGGCAAGCTGGGCGATCTCGACCGGGTGAAGCCTCGAGAGTTTGTCTTTTGAAGATTTCAGACGAACCGCCACGCTCGATTTGTCGGTTGCCAGATAACCGACATCAGCCCAATCGAGAACTTCGACCGGAATATTGCTGCCATAGAAACCCGACGGCATCAAACGCCGCAGAAACCCGCGCAGGCTGACATCCGCGCCGCTCACGCGCCATTGATTCACCACCGTGATTATCTGCACGTCATTGACGCGAACGACGCGTTTGCCGTCAACGTCTATCAGTTGATTATCCAAAACGTCTTTTGCCAGCAAAACTTCGCCTTCGCGCCGCGCAAACGGGCTTAGGTCAAGCACGCCGGAATTCATTTTCGCTCCGGTTTCTTCGAGCGTCGAGATTTTTGCCCGCGGCATAAAAAAATTTCTCCGGCGATACCGGGCGACCAGACCGATGATCGGCGGATAATCTTCTTCGCCGTAGCGCACGATGACATCTTTGATAACGGCAATCTTTTCGCCTTCGGCATCGAAAATCGGACGACCCAAAATTTGCGATAAATAAAGCATTCTTCTAAAGATAAACGATGTTTGCCAAAGATTGAAGCCGAAAAAAACATCTGTGAAAATTTGCATTGCAAAATTCTGTTTAATTATGTTAAACTTGTTTTGGAAATGGATGCCGAATCAAGTTTTCCGTTAAGTAACTGCTCAAACATCTTGAGCAAAAACGAACAAACCACCCGCAAAATTTCTGTCGTTTAGAAACTGCAAATAAATTCCAACATTTAAGCCGTATGGTTCTGAAAATGAAAAATATTCCTTTAGCCGCTTTTATTCTCTGCTTTTTAGCTGTTTCCTCATTTGCTCAAACGCGCCGGACTTTTGATAATTTCGATACGAGTCAGGGCGTTCGGGTCGTTACGCCGACGGCTGTTATTCCGGCTGTTAAAACGGAAGAAAAACCGGCGAAAGGTAAAAATAAAAAATTAGTTAAGAAAACTTCGCAAGTCTCGCCGACAATGAATGTCGGCGACGGTTACGGCGTTAAAAATACTGCCGCTTACACTCAAATCATTTTGTCTTCGAATAAATCTTTGAGCGGTTTTACGACCGGCAATGCGACCATTGATTCTTATATTGTTGATTCGAGCAAGCGTTATAACATTGATCCGCTCCTGATTTACGCGCAGATGCATCAGGAATCGGCATTCAAATTACAAGCCACGTCGCACAAGGGCGCGAGCGGTTTAATGCAATTGATGCCGGCGACGGCGCGCCGATTCGGCGTTACGAAAATTTACGATCCGAAGCAGAATATTGATGCCGGCGTAAAATATATGCGCTGGCTGCTTGATACATTCAAAGGTGATGTTATACTTGCGCTTGCCGGATACAACGCGGGCGAAGGCGCAGTAATGAAATATGGCTGGAATGTTCCGCCGTATCGCGAAACACGCGAATACGTCAGAAGAATTTCGGTGCGCTATAATGCTATCGTAAATCCATCTAATTTAGCCCAAACGGTTCGCCCGGTGACAAAGAACGAGGTTGCCAAAATCGAAGAAAAAGAAGCGATGCCGCTCTCGATTTATGAACCGAATATTTTGACGGTTCGGATGCCGGACGGAAGTATGCGGCTGGTATCTCAATAGTTTTTTCAATTTCTCTGCTCCGGGAACAAGTTTTCTCCTCTTAGTCTGAAAAGACTTCGCGGCTGGTAATTTTCCAGCCGCATTTTTTTGTGCGAAAATATTTTTTACGGTATGATTTAGTAGCAAAATTCAGATATTGATTCTCCGGTCGGTTTTTCTTGGGAAAATAATTTGAAATTTGAAATTTGAAATTTGAAATTGCGAAATTATGTATTGTACAAAATGTAGCGCACAAAATTCGGATGAAGCGGTTTATTGTCAGAAATGCGGCACGCTTCTCGAAGTCGAAGAAGAAACGCGGGTTGCGGTTTCGCCGAAAAATGTATCGAGCAGCGATGATGACGAAGCGCAGATTTTTTCCATTCATCCGACGCTGATGTTTGTCAAAATCGGCTACGGTCTGGCGGTTTTGGGAGCGTTTTTGCTGGTTATTTTGCTGAATCTTGTAGGAAATCTGATCGGTTTCAGCATTCCCTACTGGCTTTCGATTCCGGCGGGTCTTCTGCTGCTTTTGATTCCGGCGTTTTATCACGTCAAACAAAAAATGCTGCGCTACACTCTGACCGATTCAAAAGTTGAAATTGATCAGGGTTTGATTTCCAAAACGACGCGAAATGTGCCGCTTCGGATAATTCAGGACGTAACCGTTTCGGCAACCGTTACGCAAAGAATGCTCGGTTTCGGCAATGTCGAAATCGAAAACGCCAACGAAAGCGATAGCAAAATCATTCTGAAAAATATCAATTCACCGAAAAAATACGCGGAAATTCTGCTCAAGCAGATGAGAAGACTTAATAAGTAGGTATTAATGGAAAATGGAAAATGGAAAATGGAAAATTGATAAAACCACTCTTAAATCGTGTCAATTCCGATAGTTAAAGAAATCTTTTTGAATTTTCATTTGAAGACAAGAAAACATTCATCATTAACCATTCACAGTTCACCATTAATTTGTATCTTGCTTGGCAGTTTTCTTGTCTTTTTATTTTATATTTTATGAAAACACTATTTGTAACCGGCGGAGCGGGATTTATCGGTTCGGCTTTTATCAGGCTCATTTTAGATGAAACCTCGAACATAAAAATTATCAATTTCGACGCGCTGACCTATGCGGGAAATCTCGAAAACTTAAATGGTTTAGATACTTCGCGGCATCAATTTATCAAAGGCGACATCACGAAAAAGGAAGAAGTTCTCGCGGCTTTGCCTTCGGAGGCGGACGCGATTTTTAATTTTGCCGCCGAATCGCACGTTGACCGTTCGATAAATTCGGCGAGCGAATTCGTTCTGACAAATGTTCTCGGAACGCAGGTTTTGCTCGACGCTGCGCGGGCGAAAAATGTCCGGCGTTTTGTTCAAGTGAGTACCGATGAAGTGATGGGAACTCTGCCCGAATCTGATGATGCCTTTTTTACCGAAACGTCGCCCTTAGAGCCGAATTCGCCGTATGCCGCATCAAAAGCGGCGGCAGAACATTTTGTCCGTGCCGCAGTTGAAACTTTTGGGATTGATGCCGTAATCACGCGCTGCGGCAACAATTACGGGCAGCGGCAGTTTCCCGAAAAACTGATTCCCCTGATGATTTCAAATGCAATGAACGACGAACCGCTTCCGGTTTACGGCGACGGCAAAAACGTCCGCGATTGGATTTTTGTCGAAGATCACTGCCGCGCGATTCGGGCGGTTTATGAAAAAGGAAAATCCGGCGAAGCGTATAATATCGGCGCACGCAACGAGCGGCAGAATATCGAGGTCGTCACCTCAATTCTCGACGCGCTCGAAAAACCGCATTCGTTGATAAAATATGTAACAGACCGCCTCGGACACGACCGGCGATATGCGATTGATGCCGAAAAAGTCGAAACCGAACTCGGCTGGAAACCGCTGACATCTTGGGAAGAAGGCTTGCAAAAAACGATTCGCTGGTACGAAGAAAATCAGGATTGGGTGAACCGCATCCGTAACGGCGCGTATCGGGAATATTACAAAGAAATGTACGGCGGAAGGCTTTAAGAGAGTCTGGAGGGTTTAGAGAGTCAAGAGAGTCTGGAGGGTTTAGAGAGTCAAGAGAGTCAAGAGAGTCTGGAGGGTTTAGAGAGTCAAGAGAGTCTGGAGAGTCGTTAAAATTTTTTGACGCTATGGATTCTATAAACTCTCCAGACTCTCTTGACTCACCAGACTCTCTTAACTCTCCAGACTCAAAAACTATGAAAGTTTTAATTACGGGCGCAAACGGAATGGTGGCGAAGGCGGCGATTGAATATTGCAAATCAATCGGCGACGAAGTTTTGCCGGTGACGCGGCAGGAACTCGATATTTCCGACCAGTCATTGGTTTTCGATTTATTTGAACGCGAACAGCCCGAAGCGGTTTTAAATTGCGCGGCTTATACGGATGTTGACGGCGCGGAAACGAATGAGGAAATTTGTTTTCAGGCAAACGCTTTCGGTGTGGAAAATCTTGCGCTCGGGTCAAAACGAATTGATTCCGCATTTGTGACAATTTCGACCGATTATGTTTTCGACGGCGCGAAAACAGATTTTTACACGCAGCGCGACACGCCGAATCCGCTAAAGAGTGTTTATTCCAAATCAAAACTCGAAGGCGAGCATTTAGCAAGAAACGCCTACTCTCGTTCGATAATCGTGCGTTCGGGCTGGATTTACGGTGTGGGCGGAACGAATTTTCTGAGCGTGATGCACAAATTTCTCGCCGACGGGAAAAGAATAAAAGCGATCTATGATTCTTACGGAACGCCGACTTTTGCAAACGATCTGGCAAAACGCCTGCGCGAGCTTGCAACGCTCGATTTGCCCGGCATTTTTCACGCGGTAAACTCCGGCACGGGGACGAGTTATGAAGGTTTTGCGCGGAAAGTCTGCGAGATAATGGGTTTTGATACGAATCTTTTGGAAAGCGTTTCGAGCGATACCTTAAAGCGTCCCGCGCCGCGCCCGCAATCTTCGAAATTAAAATGCCTGTTCAGCGAAAAATTCGGACTCGCGCCGCTGCCCGATTGGGAAAATGCTCTCACAGAGTTTTTAAAGTGAAAAAGTGAAAAGTTCTTAAAGTGAAAAAGTTTAAAAGTGAAAAAGTTAGTCAACCTAAATCAACTAACTTTTTCACTTTTCTACTTTTCAGCCTTTCGTATCGTGAATGGAAAGTTCGTCCGGTTCTTCCATTAAAGGCGTGGAATCATCGTCATTATTGGCATAGTATTTATATGTATAGCCGTAGCCGTAATAGCCGTATTCGACCGAATTGGATTTGATTCCGTTAAGCACCACGCCATAAATCCGTGCGCCGATTGTTCCGAGTCTTTGTTTGAAACGGCGCATCAGATGAAGCGAACTCTTGCCTGCCAGCGCAACCAGAACAACGCCGTCAACCAGTGTCGAAAGAATTGCCGCGTCGGTAAAAGAGATCGCCGGCGGCGAATCAATGACGATGTGTTTGAAGTTGCCCTTTAAGAATTGCAGAAGATTTTTCATCTCGTTCGAGCTGAGAAGTTCAGCCGGATTCGGCGGAATCGGTCCGCTCGTGATGATTTTCAAATTCGGCAAACCCGGATAGGATTTCAGCAAATTATCGGGATTTCTTTCGCCGGAGAGATAATTTGTCAAACCGTTCGTATTTTCCAGATCGAAATGAGAGTGAATTCGCGGACGGCGCAGATCGCAGTCAATAATGACAACTTCCGCGCCTGATTGCGCCAGCGTAATTGCCGTATTGATTGCGGTTGTCGTTTTTCCTTCGGAAGGCTGCGACGATGTTACAAGAATAGTTTTCGGCGGTTTTCCGGCAGAAGAAAAAAGCAGGGAAGTCCGCAGATGGCGATAGGCTTCCGCCATCGCCGAGCGGTTGTCTTCGAGCGCGATCAGCGCCATCGAAGGCGCGCCGCTCCCGTTTTTACCCGGTAACAGTTTGCGTTTGTCAATCGTGTTTTGATGCGGAATCAGCGCGAGCGTCGGCAACCTGAGATGTCTGCCGATGTCGTCGGAAGTTTTGACCGAATCATCGAGATAATCGAGCAAAAATGCCAGACCGATGCCTGCCGCCAGCGAAATTAAAAATGCTACGATGATGTTGCGGTTTCTCTGCGGTCCGATCGGCACAACCGGAACCGGTGCTTCGGTCGAAACCTTGATATTGTCGGGTCGGCTGCTGGAGATCAGCAATTCCTGTTCTTTTTGGCGTTGCACGTAGTTATCGAGCAGACCGCGATTTGTGTCAATCGAGCGAATTAAAGTAGTTAAACGGGTTGTGGCAATGCCTTGCTGATTGGCTTTCGCCGTTTCGGTATTATACGCCTGCTGAAGCTG
>JBBRVS010000084.1:0-21416 GCA_038246645.1 Pyrinomonadales bacterium | reverse complement strand
TGATAAAACCGTATTTTGACTCGCTGACGACAACCGTAAATCAATATATTGGAATAAATGCGTAACTATTTTGGTAGTGAACTAAAAGTAATGCTTTTAGTTCACTACCAACTTTTTAAATAAAAGCCGTTTCGTGAAGCAATTCGCCTTTTTCGAATCTGTCAAAACTTAAACACGAAACATCCAGAAACGAAGATTTTCCGTCCAGAATAATTTCCGAAAGAGCGCGCCCCGTCGCCGGCGAGTGCATTACGCCGTGTCCGGAAAAACCGTTGGCGAAATACAAACCTTCCACCGCACAACCCCCAAGAATCGCGTGATGATCGGGCGTGTTTTCATAAAGTCCGGCGCGGCATTTTTCTCTGATTATTTTTGTTTCAAACAAAAAAGGCGAGCGGTGTTTTGCTCTTTCATAAACTTTTTCGATAAAGGATTCGTCGAAATTCGTGTCGAAGGAGTTTTGTTCATTCGGATCGGGATAGGCGAAAAGTATTTCGTATGCGGCGTTTTTTTCGCGCTTTGCGCTCATTGCAAGCGAGCCGATTGCGCTCCAGTCGCGGGCGGGGCGAAAATGGAAACCGCTGCCGATGTCAATGACCATCGGCAAATTTTCCGGCAGCGGTTTTTCGCTTTTCGCCCAGATAATCTGGCGTTTCTGCGGAGTTACAGGCAAATCAATTCCGGCGGTTTCAGCTAATTGAGCGGCGCGTGCGCCCGTGCAAATCACGACCGTTTCGCATTCGATTCTGCCTTTATTTGTTTCGATTGCTTTTACTTTTCCGCCGCTTGTTTCGATTGATAAAACCTTGGTTTCAAATTCGATCTTCGCGCCGTTTTGTAAAGCCTTTTCTGTAAACCTGTTCATTACCGCCAGAGGATTAATAAAACCGTCGTTTTTTCCGAAACTTCCCGCCACAATATCTTCGCAATTGAGAATCGGACAAATTTCCGCAATCGCTTCTTTGCCAACAATTTCAACATCTTTCACGCCGAGCGATTTTTGAAATCCGACGTTTCGTTTTAAATAATCAAACTGCTGTTCATCGGTTGCAAAAAACAAATAACCGCGGGGTTCGTATTCGCAATCTAATTCCCAATTTTTGAAAAAATCGAGCGAATAGAGCGACATTTTGATATTGATTTCCGTTTCAAACTGCGCCCGCACGCCGCCCGTAGCTTTCCCGGTCGAACCTTTTCCCTGCTCAGATTCGCTTTCCAAAATCAAAACATCCTTCGCGCCTTTTTCGGTCAAATGAAAAGCGACGCTCGCGCCGACCACACCCGCGCCGATAATTACAGTTTCAGATTTCTTCATCAATAAGTCAGAACCGTCTGCGTTAGCGGGCGGTTTAAGTTCAGCATTTGAAATGTTTGATTCTATTCATAAACCTTTAAGTTTTGAGATCATTGAGTTAAACCATCCGCTACCGCAGACGGTTCTGACCTTTATTCCGAATCAATTCCGGCGGCTTTCAAAACAAAATTCGGCGTTTTCGGTTCATCAGGCAAAATATTTTCTTTGCCTTTGTCCAAAGCCCAGCGATGAAGCCACGAAATCCCGTTGCGTTTGACAAAATTATCGGGCAGTTTATACGCTTCATCCGTTAAAGCTTCGTCCAGAGTTATAAATTTGTAACTGCGTTTTTCGAGAGCTTTTGCCAGATCGTCAAAATAATCGGCATTGATCGAATTGGCGTGAAGCAGCAGAATCTGCTTGATCTCACGATTAAAAAGCTTTGTTGATTGGCGTTCCCAGTAAGCCGTTTTTTCGATCAAATACGGAACATAAGCCGCGCCGATCTGCTTTTGCAGTTTTTTGTCTTTTTTCTCGATGGCATTGTCATACGCACGCGCAAAAATCCAGTCGGAATTATCAATCGTAACGGGCGCAATCGTGTAATTATGCTCACGCAGAAATTCATTCAAACTTGCCTTCGTTTCCAGATTCAAACCCGTCCAGAGATACGGATGACGGAAATATCGCATCTCTAAATTCTTTCTCTTCAACAATTCCTTGGTGATAATCTCGCCTTTCAGGATTTCCGCCGTGTATTTTTCCAGAGGATTATCGTGCAAACTCAGATGCGAATATGTATGATTTCCGAGTTCCAAACCCGCACCGAGCCACCCGCGAAGCAAATCAATTTCCGCTTCTACTCGTTTTTCTTCCTTATAAAGTTTGCCTTCATTTACAAAACCGATCGCCGGAACTTTTGCTTTTGCAATATGTTTGAGCAGTTTTTTGGTAATTTCCTGCCGCTTTGCCAGATCGCCGTTTTTGACGACAACCGGCAGATCGTCAATCGTAACGGCGATAAACCTTTGATTTTGCTGCGCTTGAATTGAAATTGTAAAACTTAGTAAAAATAGAATAAAAACTGTAAACTTCATAAATTATTTATTTGGCAAAAACGGTCGAAAAATCCGCAAAACCTTTGAATTCGAGCGCGTTTCCCGAAGGATCGAGAAAAAACATCGTTGCCTGTTCGCCGACTTCGCCTTCGAAACGGATTTTCGGTTCGATGATAAATCCCACGCCGTTTGATTTCAGTTTTTCGGCAAACTTGCGAAATTCATCCATTGACAGAACGATGCCGAAATGCGGCACGGGAACGTGGTCGGCATCAACCTCGTTTTTATGCTTTACTCCGACCGCTTCCGGCGCAAGATGCGCGACGATCTGATGTCCGAACAGGTTGAAATCAATCCAGTTTTCCGAACTTCTGCCTTCTTCGCATTCCAAAACTTCGCCGTAAAATTTTCGCGATTCTTCTAAATCCTTTACAGGAAAGGCTAAATGAAATAAATTTTTCATAATTTTTATTCTTTTCTTTTGCTAAACTTTTATCTAACCATTGTTCATACCAATCTAACAAAGTTATTCTTTCACTTTCATTTAATCCCGAAGCAGAATAAATTCCCTGATCGTTGCAACGATCATCAAACCACATATTTCCATATTCTTCACCATTTACTATTAGACTTATGAAAACTCCGCATCCAAAATTACAAAGCCGCAAAACTCCATTTGAATGTTCATTTGAAAAATATACTTTTTCGTATTCCTCATATGAAGAAAATTTATCAAAATCCATATTCCAATCCTTCGTATGCGGAAATGGTTCAGACAAATTCACTTTTTCGTTTTCATCTTTATAGTTTAAATCTACATACAAGGAATTAGATAATTTCTCTATTCCATAATAAGGTCCGGCTCCGCCATTCCCGATATGTTTTAAGAACATTCTGTATTCCAACGGCAATTTTACTTTGTATTCGTCTTCAAAATTGGTTATTTCTGTTTCTTTTAAAACTTTATTCAACCGATATTTATGAGTTTCAGCTCCGAACTGATCGAAGGACTTATCCAACTTTTTTAATCGCTCCAATTTCGTTTTAATACGCTCAATCTGTTCCAGTAAATCAATTTCGGATTTTCGGTCATATAATTTCTACGGTTGAAAAAATTTAATGAATCTTCGTCAATTCAATCGGCTGGGCATTTTTGGCAATCTGGCGAATCGCGCCGAGATGATATGCCGTGTGAACGACCATTGCCATCGCTTCGCTCATTTTGTCTTCGTCCCAGCCTTCGATCTTTTCAAAGGTTTTCAAAACGTGTTCATACATTTCGCGCAAACCTTTTTTTATATCCGACCATTCTTCTTCGGTTACTTCCTTTTTCGCCCAGCTTCGGCTCCAATCGGCGGCTTGGACGGTTCCCTGCAAAAAATTATTTAAAACTTCCAGATAATACCGCAGATGTTCGGTTTGCGACGCGATGGAAGCACCGGAAACAAGCATCGAAGCCGTGTTTGCGTCGAGATTTCCGATGGTGTTAAAAACCCCGATGCCGCGATCGAGATAAATACTTCCCTGCGGCGGCGAACCTTCGAAAGTTTCTTTGAACAGATAATTCAGCGAATTTATAAAATGTTTTGTTTCGATCTGATCCATTTATTTTTCCTTTTTTATTAACCTTTATCTTTTGTGTTAATCTTTTAATTTCCCGAAGAAAAAATCAGAACGAGCGAGCGGTAGCGAGTACCGTGATACTCATTCAACCGGATTTTACACAAACGCGACTCGCTACCGCTCGCTCGTTCTGATTAAATAACCTAAGTTGCCAGTTAAGAAGATTATCGAAGATATTAACCGCGAAAGACGCGAACAGACGCGAAAACAGAAAGAATCATTGATTGATTTTACATTAATTTTAGCGTTTTTCGCGTTTTTCGCGGTAAAAAAATTAAAAGTTTTACAACTGGCAACTTGGGTTAAATAGTAATCGCAAATTAATTTTATGTCAGCCGAAAATATCGAAAAGTTCATCAGCAATTTAGCGACTAGCCTACACGAAGAAACTTTTGTCAAAATGACTTTAGGCAATTATCGCGGAAGCGACGCGCATTTGCAAAAGCTCCTGATTCGTCTGGTCAAAACGACGAAAGGCACGCGGCTTTTCTTTCTTTACCGCTATGACACGCGCGACACGGCGAAGAATTTCGAGTTTAATTCCGGCTTTCAAATCATTCGCAACGCGCTCGGCACGGATTTTTTCAGCGGTCATCTGTTTACGACCGAAAACGATTTCCAGCTCGACATCGGCAAAAAAGGAAAATCGCGCCTGAATATCGGGAAACCGACTTTTGCCGTTAAACCCGATCTCGAACATAACCGCGAAAAACAAATTCAAATTGATCCGAATGCCTTTTACCTGAAAGCGCTCGGAATCACGACCGACCGCGGCGACATCCGCGCTAAACAGCAGGATAAATGGAAGCAAATAAATAAATTTATCGAAACGCTCGACAAATTAATAGAAAATTCTCTGCTCAATGACAAACAGAAAATCAAAATCGTTGATATGGGTTCGGGCAAAGGTTATCTGACATTTGCGACTTATGATTTTTTCAAAAACACGCGGAAAATTGATGTGGAAGTGATCGGCGTTGACACCAAGGAACAGCTTGTTCGCTTAGGCAACGACATTGCGAAAACCTGTGAGTTTACGGATTTGAAATTCGTTCACGGCTATATCGGCGATTACGAATTAAATGACGTTGATGTTTTGATCGCGCTTCACGCCTGCAATACGGCGACCGATGACGCGATTTTCAAAGGCATCGGGGCAAACGCTGATCTGATCGTCTGTGCACCGTGTTGTCATCAGGAAATCCGCCCGCAGATTAAGCCGCCGGAAATGCTGAAAAACATTCTCAAACACGGCATAATGCTCGAACGCGAAGCCGAAACTTTAACCGACGGACTTCGTGCGCTGCTTTTGGAAAAAAGCGGATATTCGACAAAATTATTTGAATTTATCGCAACCGAACACACGCCGAAAAACAATATGATCGTCGGTACGCGGCATAATCGTCAGATTGAAGCCGAAAAATTTGAACAGCAAATTCAATCAATAAAAGAATTTTACGGAATTAAGCAGCAGAAATTGGAGAGTTTGATTGAAAAAGAATAGAGCGCGGGGCGGCTCGCTTGCATGAGCGCGAGCGCGCGAAAAAGCGTGTGTTTACAATTTAGTTTAATAGACATCTTTCCAAAATAACTTTTTCACCGCAGAGCCGCAGAGCCGCAGAGACGCTGAGAAATTTAAGTTAAAATTGCTGTAAATTCAATAATATTTTGACAATAGGCAAATTTTTTTTTCTTTTATCTAAAAAAACTCTGCGTCTCTGCGTCTCTGCGGTTAATTTCCACTTGAATTTATCAAATTATTATTTAGAAAAGACCTCTAATGTAATCACACGCCGTTCCGCCGCTATCGCGACGGTGCAAGCGAGCCGCCCCGCGCTCCAGTCAAAAAATTTTCAGCTTTTCGCTTTTTTGATCTCTTCGATCAAAACCGGCACGGCTTCGAACAAATCTCCGACAATTCCGTAATCGGCAATGTCAAAGATCGGTGCTTCCGCATCCTTGTTGATCGCAATGATCGTTCCGGCGTTTTTCATTCCGACAATATGCTGAATCGCGCCGGAAATGCCCAAAGCGATATAAACCTTCGGCGCGACGGTTTGCCCGGATGAACCGATCTGGCGGTCAATCGGCAGCCATTCGGAATCGCAGATCGGACGCGAAGCCGCGAGGTCTGCGCCAAGCGCGTCGGCAAGCTGCTGCGCGATAGCGATGTTTTCTTCCGATTTAATTCCGCGACCGACCGCGACGATGATTTCCGATTTCGTCAGATCAACCGTTGCTTTTGCTTCCTGAAAGGGCGCTTCGGGAGTCATCCGCAGATCGCCGACTTCCGCCTCAACCGTTTCGACCGTTGCCGAGCCGCCTTTTTCGGCATTGTCGCCGCGAAATGCGCCTGATTGAAATGTAACGAAATACGGCGCATCGCCTTCGATTGAAACGTCCGCGTCCAGTTTTCCCAGAAAAATACGACGCGTGAAAACGAGTTTTCCGCCATCGTTTGTATAACGAATACAATCGCCGACGACTTCTTTGCCGAGCCGTGCGGCGAGTTTCGGCGCAAAATCGCGCACTTGATAGGTGTGCGACATAATCACGAATTGCGGATTTTCGCTTTTTATAACCTGCGCCCAAGCGTCCGTGTAGCCGTCGGGCGTGTAAATGCCGAGTTTTTCGTTTTTGGCAACGATCACTTTTTCGAGATTATACGCCGCAATTTCCTGCGCCAGAGCGCAGTCTTTGTCGCACGGCAGAACGGCTGAAACGGTTAATCCCAAATCCTTGGCAATGCTCTGCGCGGCGGTAATCGCTTCCAGAGAGGTTTTGTTCAAAACACAATCCCGATGTTCGATAAATACTAAAATATTACTCATTTTTAACCTGTTTTATTGATAGATTTAACTCTTAAAAATTATTGCAAAGAAAAGTCTTTTTGGCAAAAGCGGCAAAGAAAAAGAGGTCGAGAATTTTTTTCCCGACCTCTTTTCTTAAATTAATTCCTTTTCAAGAATTATTGAACATACCAATTTGCGGTCGGTACGTCATTTTGATTTCCCCATTCAAAGGTTTGAAGGTCATTGTCGCTCGATCTGCGAACATAGTAGTAATTATTGTCGGGATTTGCGCTCGGTCGCCAGATGGCAATATCCTGTTTGCCGTCGCCGTCATAATCGCCCGGTGTCATAATATCTCCCGGAATGCCCCACAGAATCGGGTTTGCGCCCGTGCCGCCGCCATCGCGTTCGAGCAGATACCACTGGAACGGATTTGAGCCGCCTCTTCTAACCATAAAGTCCGATTTGCCGTCGCCGTCATAATCTCCCGGAACGATAAAATCGTTGTTCAATCCCCAATTGATATATTCAATTCCGCCGTCAGATGAACGTAAAAGAACGAATTGTCCTTGACCCGCAACATTCGGATTGGTTCGTTGGAGACAGAAATCGTTTTTACCGTCGCCGTCAAAATCGCCGACATTCGGGAACAAATCGAACGGCTGTCCACTTCCCCACGGAACATATGTAATATTTCCGCCCGGATTGTTATTCGTTCCGCGATAGAAGAAGAAACATTGTCCTCCGGCTGGCGGACAGCGGAATGTCGCCACATCGGCACTGCCGTCGCCGTCATAATCGCCGACAACTTGCGGATTATCGCCCTCTTGTCCGAAGACCTCTACTCTGAAGGTGCTTGTTGAACTGTTAAAAATAAAGAATGAAGCCGAAGTCGGACCGGTGGCACGCCAAACGGCGACATCCGTCTTGTCATCGCCATCATAATCTGCCGGAACGATTATATCGGTTGCGGCAGTTCCGAATCCGCCAATCGTAACACTTCCGTTTCCGCTGTTATAGATGTACCAAACAATTGAAGATCCCGCGCCCGTGCCTTCGGGAACGCTGTTTTGTTCCTTTCTTTCAGCCAACATTTTCAGGCGTAATCTGCCGGCTTCGGGACGGTTGATTGATGTCGAACCGCTGAAACCGGGGGTTGCATCTCTAACGATACTGAAATCGGATTTGCCGTCACCGTCATAATCAACATTCGGTTTTTGCAGAGTAGCTCCGCCGCTGATGCTTCCGACGAGTTTGAACGGAAAATCCTGCGGAAAGTCTGGAGCAGTCGCCGGATTACCTGTGTCAATGACATCTACCCAAGCGGTTCCGGTAAACTGTCGGGCATTCCATCCGGCTAAACCACGAACACCGGGAAGTGTGACCGTCGGTGCGAAATGCGCGGTATTGACACCGATGCGCGTATCCCAATCAATCCAGTATGTTCCTGCCGTCAAAACTTGTGCCGGTGAAACAGTAATTCGGGTATCCCAGATACGGCGATTGGTTGCCGGTACGGTTCCGGGTGCCGGAACCGCGCTGTTAAAAAGACGCCAAAGCAATGAATCGGTTGAAGTTCCCAACCGATTCGTGGTTGTATCACCGAAAATTACGGTACTACCGCCATCACCCGGTCTTCCGTTCCAAATACGTAATGTTGCGCCATTTACCGGACTGGTTGCTCCGGCAAAACCCGTTTGATAAGCGAAAACAGCTACCTGATTAATTGTCCATGTTTGTCCGGCAGGAACGATAAAATTATCCGCACATCTGAAAGCATTGGCAGTTGTACTTACCGCACAGCCAACTCCGGCAAGTGTGTTGGATTCCGTCGTATTTCCGGTATTATTCTGCGCTTCGCTCCACTGCGTACCGGCAGGTGCGGTAACACCGCTATTTGATGTCGTTCCGGTTGACAAGCCGCCGTTATCGTAAATGAACGGGCTTCCGGCAGCTTGAACATTTTCCGTTTCACCTGCCAAGTAAATAAAACTTATTACCGATAAAACCATTGCCGATAATAAAAGGCTTGTCACCCAATATCTTTTTGAACTTACTTTTTTTTCTGAAATCATTTTTTCTCCTCTACTTTTTTCCTGTAGTTGTTTGCAAAGCGTTACCCTTCCAAATTTTTAGCAAATATAAATTTTGACTTTTTATTAAGGGGCGATAGAATTACAAAACTATCTTATGCAAATAGGTTATGTTTGAAAGGATTACTGAAAATTGAAAATTCTATCTTTGTGCAAAGAGTATAAAATAAAATAATCTAAAAAGAAACAATAGATAGTTAGAAATTGTTTTTTTTAGAAAAAAGCAGCGATTAAATTTAATCGCTGCTTTTTTCTAAAAACTATTTTAAGGCTTTTGCTCAAACTACCGAAAATCAAATAACTCTGACTTCCGTCTTGAGTTTTTCGACCAGTTCGACCGCGCCGGCTTTGACATCGCCGCCACCGAGCATTTGAGTTTGTTTGGTTTTGAGCGGCAGATAAACTTTTTCGATTCTTTGCGCCGAACCGAAATTTTCAACCGTCGGCGAAACTTCTTTGATTTCCTTTCTTTTCGCCGCCATAATTCCTTTAAGACTGGCGTAACGAATCTGCGAAATTCCCGATTGAATCGTCAAAAGCGCGGGCAATTGATAGGTGAACCATTGATACCAACCGCTTTCAAGTTCGCGTTTGATCCGCAATGAACTGTCGCCCAAACTTTCGCGGTCAACTTCGATCACGATGGTCGCATTCGGAATGCCGAGAAGTTCGGCTAAGATCACGCCGGTTTGCCCGTAACTCGCATCATCGGACTGTAAACCCGTGAAAACCAGATCGGCGTTTTCTTCGCGAATGGCATCGGCGATTGATTTGGCAATTTGATACGGCGATAATTTTTCGCTGTCCTCGACGACGACGTGAATCGCCCGATCTGCGCCGCGCGCCAGAGCGTCTTTAATCACGGTTTTCGCGCTTTGTCCGCCGAGCGTGCAAACAATTACTTCACCCTCGCCATCTGCTTCTTTCAGGCGCAGGGCTTCTTCCAAACCGTAACCGTCGGATTCATTTGTCTGCCGGGCAACGTCCGATTCGTCGATCCATTTTTCATCTTTGCCAATCCGCAAAACCGCGTCTTTGTTGGCAACTTGTTTCATTAAAACAATTATTTTCATAGACAATTTACTACTTTAAATCTTTCAATAAATCTTTTAGATTTTTAATCAATTCTTCTTTTGAATAACCCTGGGTTTCATAATCAGGATAATCATTCAAAAATCCGATAAAAAACTCTCCGTCCTGCCAAAATGTGTATTTTATCGTTTACATAAAGCTATTCCTCGCCGGTCAAAACCGCTTGTAAAAATTCTTGTGTTTGCGGATTGAATAAACGGAATGATCTATCCGTATCAACGATTTCTAAATTCAAAAGCGGCGACAAAATACGTTTGTTTTCAACATTTGCCGAAAGCAATCGCCCGTTTTGACGATGAAAAGCCATTAATGGCGAAGGTAAATATTCGCGTTCGGGGTCAAGCAAATAATACTCTTCAACCCCTAACCGCGCATAATCGAGCCGTTTTCCGCCAAGATCGTTCTCAAAGGTGTTTTCCGAAGCAATTTCAAATACAACTTGCGGAAAAACGCCTTCTTCCCAAACTTTGAAAACCCGGCGCAAATGATTTTCAACTCCGAAACAAACAAAAATATCGGGAGCAAGCCATCTTTTTGTGTTGCCTTTTTCGTAATAAACCATCATATTGGCGGCAACCAATGCATTATTCGGCGTAGAAAAATACGCATCCAAAAGACCGTAAAAAAGAGTAATTAGTTTAAAGTGAAAAGCTGTTTCGCCCATTTCATCCTCAAATTCAACCGGATAATAAGTTGCATCATCCTCAATAATCGTTTCGGGATAACCCGTCGAAGTATTTGAAATTTGAATGTCGGATGTTCGGGTATTCATAATTATTCATTATAACGCTTAAATATTAAACAAGCATTCGTTCCGCCGAATCCGAAACTGTTGGAAAGCGCGAAATCTATTTCTTTGTGGCGCGGCTCATTCGGCACATAATCCAGATCGCAGTCGGGATCGGGATTTTCGTAGTTTATCGTCGGCGGCAGAGTGTTTTCATTGATCGCCAGAATCGAAAAAACGGCTTCGATTCCGCCGGCTGCACCGAGCGCGTGTCCGGTCATTGATTTGGTCGAACTGACCGCTAAATTATTGACGCTTTCACCGAAAACCTGTTTGATTGCAAGCGTTTCAAATTTGTCATTATAAGGCGTTGAAGTTCCGTGAGCGTTCAGATAACCGATTTTGTCCGGCGTAATTCCGGCATCTTTAATCGCTCTGTTCATCACGCGAATCGCGCCCGAAGCGGTTTCATCCGGCGCGGAAACGTGATAAGCGTCGCCGCTCATTCCGTAGCCGACAATTTCGGCATAGATTTTCGCGCCGCGCGCCTTGGCAAATTCGAGTTCTTCTAAAATTAAAATCCCCGCGCCCTCGCCGATCACAAAACCGTCGCGTTCCAGATCAAAGGGACGCGACGCGCGTTTCGGTTCATCATTGCGCGTTGAAAGCGCCCGCATCGAAGCAAAACCGGCAACCGACATCGGCGTGATCGCACTTTCCGCGCCGCCGCAGATCATCGCATCGGCATCGCCGCGCTCGATTATCCGAAAACTGTCGCCGATGGCGTGCGCTCCGGCTGAACAAGCGGTCGCCGTCGCCGAATTCGGTCCTTTTGCGCCGTGGCGGATCGAAACATTACCCGAAGCTAAATTCACAATTGCCGAAACGATAAAAAACGGCGAAACTCTGCCCGGACCGTGCGCCAGCAATTTATCGTGTTCGCGCTCGATTGCCCAGAAATCGCCGATGCCCGAACTGATATAAGTTCCGATCATTTCGGCGTTTGAATCATCAATCACGAGTCCGCTGTGTTTCATTGCTTCATCGGATGCGGCGATGGCAAAATGCGTGAACGCGCCCATCCGACGCGCTTCCTTTTTATCCATAAAGTTGAGCGGATCAAAATCTTTGACCTCGCAGGCAAACTTTACGGGAAAATTTTCCGTGTCGAATTTCTTGATCTGATCAGCACCACTCATCCCGCGCATCATTGCCGACCACGTATCTTCGACATTATTTCCGCACGGCGTGACCAATCCGAATCCGGTTACAACTACACGACGTTTCATAATATTTAGTAGTCAGTAGGTAGTAGAAAGTAGTCAGTAGTAAAAATAAAGTTATCTACTGACTACTTTCTACTACCTACTTAAATTAGCTGTTTTGATGTTCTTCAACGTAAGCGTAAGCATCGCGCACCGCTTGAATTTTTTCCGCGTCTTCATCGGGAATTTCGATATCGAATTCCTCTTCAAAACGCATCACGAGTTCAACCAGATCAAGCGAATCCGCGCCTAAATCTTCGATAAAACGGGCGTTTTCCGTAACTTCCGCTTCATCTACACCTAATTCATCAACAACAATTTGTTTAATTTTTTCTTGAATTTCTGACATTTTTTTCTCCTGCTCTTTTTATAAATTTTCTAAAGTATTTTGTAAACTCTCTTTATTTTCGACATTCAAACAGCGAACATCGCGGTTAATTTGCCGAACCAAACCCGATAAAACTTTCCCCGCGCCGACTTCGACAAAGGTTTCAACGCCTTCGTTTAATAAATTCAAAACCGAATCAGACCAGCGCACCGGCGAGGAAACCTGCAAAGTCAAGGCATCGCTCACTCTCGCTCCTTTTGAATTGGCTTCGGCGGAAACATTTTCAATGATCGGAAATCTTAAATCTTGAAAGCTGATTTCTTGCAAATCTTTTTCCAGTTTCTCCTGCGCCGGCAGCATCAGATCGCAATGAAACGGCGCGGAAACATTCAGTTTTATCGCCCGTTTCGCGCCGCGCGTCTTTAATATTTCGCAAGCTCTGTCAATTGCTCCGACATTTCCGGCAATCACGACCTGCGAAGGCGAATTGATATTCGCCGGACTGCAAATTTCGCCTTCCGCCGCTTCTTCGCAAGCAATTTCAATCGTTTCAATCGGCAACGCCAGAATCGCCGCCATCGCACCGACACCGACCGGAACTGCCGCCTGCATATATTCGCCGCGCTTTCGGACTGTTTTCACCGCATCCGCCAAACTCAAAGATCCTGCCGCCACCAGCGCGGAATATTCGCCTAAACTGTGTCCGGCAACAAAATCCGGCATCGGAACGCCTTCCGCTTCCATCGCCCGAAAAGCCGCCACGGAAGTCGTCAAAATCGCCGGCTGAGTATTTGCCGTCAACGCCAGATCTTCAACGCTTCCCGAAAAACACAGCCCGGAAAGCGAAAAACCGAGCGCGTCATTCGCTGCTTCAAAAACTTCTCTTGCCGCCGGGAAATTTTCAAATAAATCCTTTCCCATTCCGACGCTCTGCGAACCTTGCCCCGGAAAAATGTATGCTAATTTACTCATCAAATAAACTTATTTCAAATCAATTTCAGCAACCGTCAAAAACTCATTATTTAAATGATCAAAATCATTATCCGTGGTTAAAAGCGTTGCATCCAAAACCGAAGCCGTCGCCGCAATCCAAATATCATTCTTACCCATATTTCGCGCCGAAAAATTCGATTTTTTGCTTTCCAATCTGCCTTGACTGAAAGCATCAATTTCGGCATAACGATTGACAGTTTCTTCAGTATTTATATCGGCAATTATTATCTGATTCAAAACTCTTTCGATTCTTTCAATCTTTCTTTTCCCCCAACCGTTTTTTATGGCAATGGCTTTAATTTCACCAACTGAAACAATTGATATAATGGCTTCATTCGCAACATCCAATGGCTGAAAATTATTGTCAACGAACTCTTGCGTTAGATTTGGTTCTCTTAAATATGCAATTAAAATATTTGTATCAAGTAAAAAAATCATTTTCCAATATCGGCAATAAGTTGCTCAAGCGGCTCTTGGATATCAATCTCCTTTATTAATCTGTCGAACTCATCCCGATCTATCGGCTTCCAGTTTTGTTCGCGTTTCAGTTCTTCAATATCCAGTTTTTTACGCATCGGCTTTGCCATTTTTTTGAGCATTTCCAACTGTTTTTTGGTCGGTCTTGTTTCTAAATCTACAACAAAATCTTTAATTTGACGCGCCGAATCCTCGTCGTTCAATTTTGTAATATGAACAATCAAATCAATCTTGATGCTGTCTAAATTTTCCGTATTCATCAAAAATCTAAAGCCTAAAACCTTATAACAGTTCCGCCCCACGTTACGCCGCCGCCGAAAGCGGTTAATAAAACAAGGTCGCCTTCCTTGATTTTGCCCGATTGAAGACATTCGTCCATCGCGATCGGAATCGAAGCCGATGAAGTGTTGCCGAGATAGGCGATATTCGAATAAACCTTTTCTTCCGGCACCTTCAAACGCGAAGCGACCGCATCCGTAATTCTCTGATTTGCCTGATGCGGAATTACCAGGTCAACATCATCAACCGTATAACCCGCTTTTTCCAGCATTTCGGCGGAAATATCCGCCATCGAACGCACCGCGACCTTGAAAAGTTCGTTGCCTTTCATTTTAAAGAAATGTTCGCCGTTATCTATCGTTTCGTGCGTCGTGCCGAGTTTTGTGCCGCCGCCGGGCGCGTATAATTGCTCTTCATACCGCCCGTCGGAACGAATTTTCGTCGCCAGAATTCCCTTTCCTTCCGGCACGGGACCGAGAACCGCCGCGCCGGCACCGTCGCCGAAAATGACGCAAGTTCCGCGATCCGTATAATCAACATATTTCGTCAAAACTTCCGCGCCGATGACCAGCGCATAGCGAATCTGCCCGGTGCGAATCATTGATTCGATCATCGTCAATCCGTAAAGAAATCCCGAACAAGCCGCAAAAATATCCATTCCGGCGGCATTTACCGCGCCGATCTGCGCCTGAATCAGCGCGCCGGTCGAAGGCATAATCTGATCGGGCGTGGTCGTCGCACAAACGATGATGTCTATATCTTCGGCTTTCAGTCCGGCGCGTTCGAGTGCCTGATTGGCGGCTTTCGTGCCGAATTGCGAAGTATATTCGTTATCGGCGGCTTTATGACGCTGTTTGATTCCGGTGCGCGTAGTTATCCATTCATCCGAAGTTTCCACGAGTTTTTCCAGGTCGGCGTTGGTTAAAAGACCTTCCGGATAACTGTGTCCCGTACTGATGATTCCTGCGTTTTGGTTTGACATTTATTTTAGTATTGAAAAAATTGAACGCGGAAATTTCCGTAACTTTATTAATAAAATACTGCCGAAAAATCCGCGTGAATGATTTACTTATACTTCTTCTTTTACGTCAATAATTTGGCGACCTTTATACATTCCCGTTTTCGGATCAACCCGGTGCGGCTTTTTCGGTTCGCCCGATTCTTTGTCCAGATAAAACTGCGGAACTTCTAAAGCGTCGTGAGCGCGGCGTTGGCGCGTACGTGAATGGGAATGTCTTCTTTTCGGATTTGGCATAATAACCTCTTTTTATATTAAATATTACTTCTTAAAATTTTTCAGAGCCGACCACCGCGGGTCAATCTCTTTTTCTTCACATTTACAATCTATCAAATTTTTGTCCGCACCGCATATCCGGCACAAACCTTTACAATCTTCGCGGCACAAAACCTGTGTCGGCACCGCCAGTAAAATCTGCTCGCGGACGAGTTCTTTTAAGTCAATTTCATCCGTTTCAAGCAATGAAACATCGAGCTCACCCGAATCGAGTTCTTTTTCAAGCTGCCCGGTATAATGCTCCGGCGCAACAAAAGCCGCAGTGAACGGAAATTCCAGAGAATTTTCAACCATTTTTAAGCAGCGGCTGCATTCGATTTCAAACACGGTCGAAATTTCGCCTTCAACGTCGGTCTGCGCAATACCTTTTGTCAAATTTCCCTGAACTTTTATCCCGTCAATTAAATTTATTTCTTCGTCTTCCAGATCAATTTCCGAAGCTTTTAAAACAAAATCAAAAGAGGTTCGCGAATTTTCAAGTTTTGCCAGATCAACTCTCATCTTCTTGTCGGAATAAACTTTCGTCCACACAGCGCAGTGAGCGCAAAAGAATTTATTATAGCTTCTGCATTTATAGTGTCAAACCGAAAATTAGTTCAAAGTTCAAAGTTCAAAGTTCAAAGTTTGTGTTTGCAGCCGATTGCTTCATTCAAGTTTTCAAAACCTTTTTCGCGCAGAATCTTTGCCAAGCCGGAATTTATATCTCTTGCAAATGAAAACCCCTGATAAATAAAACCCGTATAAGCCTGCACCAGACACGCTCCCGAAGCGATTTTTGCAAACGCGTCTTTCGCGGTAAAAACACCGCCGACCCCGATTATCGGCAAGCGACCGCCGGAATATCTGTAAATCTTTGAAATAACTTCATTCGACCGTTGTTCAACCGGTTTTCCGCTCAAACCGCCGCTGCCGATTTCTTCAACTCTCGATTTTTCGGTTAAAAGATTCTCTCTATTAATTGTAGTATTCGTCGCAATTATTCCCGAAAGTTTTAATTTCAAACAAATATCAACAATTTCTTCGATCTCCCTTTCCGTCAAATCCGGCGCGATTTTGACCAGCAGCGGCATTGTACCGCCGCCGTCCCGGCGGCTGTCGTGAGAGCGTCCCGCTCTCACATATTTTTCCGACAGTTCAATATTTCTGTTCTGCAAGGCGGAAAGCAGATTTTCCAGTTCCGAAGCCTTTTGCAGCTCGCGCAAATTCGGCGTATTCGGCGACGAAACATTGACCGCAATATAATCGGCGACTTCAAACGCGAGATCAAAACTCTTTAAATAATTTTCAATCGCGTCTTCATTGGCAACGTCTTTATTTTTCCCGATATTCACGCCCAAAACGCAATTCGGCTCTATTTTTTTCAGTCTTTCGACAACTGTTTGTGTTCCTTCATTATTAAAACCGAGCCGATTTATCAAAGCTTTGTCTTCGGGAAGACGAAAAAGTCTGGGTTTCGGATTTCCCTTTTGCGGCAGAAAAGTTACCGTTCCGACTTCCGTGAAACCGAAGCCGATTGATGCCAATTGATTGACGACTTTTCCGTTTTTATCAAATCCGGCGGCGATTCCGAGCGGATTTTTAAAGATCAAACCGAATCTTTCCAACACGCCGAACGATTCGCCGGAAGCAAAGCGTTCGGCAAAAAAATTTTGGACAAATTTTGAGCCGAGTCCGATTTTCAGAGTTTCCATCCCGATTTCGTGGGCGGTTTCGGGCGGAAGTTTAAATAAAAGCGGGCGGATAATCGAGTTGTAAATTGACATTTAGGCGGAAAAGTTAATGAGTTCGTAAAGTTCTGGCAAATGAATCCGGCAATCAATCGAAACAATTTCCAAAACGGCATTCAAATCTCTGATTTCAGATTTTTCCCAACCGCCGTTTTCTTGTTTCTGATAATGTTCGATAAACGGCGCATCCTGCGAGATCAAAATATAATCTTGCAAGGTTTCAATAAAATTCGAATACCGCAAAAACTTCTCGCCGCGGTCATAGCTGGCGGTCGAAGGCGAAAGAACCTCGAAAATCACGGTCGGATTTGTAATCACATCTTTTCGATTATCAAAAAATTCCGGCTCACCGCAGACAATTGCCAAATCGGGATACGAAAATAAAACTTTATCATTCGTCGCAATTTTCATATTCGGCGAAAAGCCGTTGCAGTTTTTTCCGCGAAGTTCTAAACCGACAATTGTATAAAGATTAAAACAAATCCTGCTGTGATTTATGCTTTCGCCAGCCATCGCATAAACGCTGCCGTCGAGAAATTCGTGCCGTTCGGGCGAAAATCTTTCGAAATCAAGATACTTATCAATCGTAAAAACAGGATGTTTTTGTGCCAGTGCCATAAATATTCCTCCGATTTTTTCTAGATTTTATTCTAAGCTAAATTGAAAAAACTTGAAACTTTCAAGCGCGAAACTTTGAACTTTCAACCAACCAATGCTACGATTTTTTTCACAATGGCAGACGAATTTAATTTTATTGAAAAAGCGATAATTATGGACAGTGCGCGGATGAAGCGCGCGCTTTCGCGGCTGGCTTCGGAAATTGTCGAGGAAAATCAAGGCGCGAAGGATTTATACTTAGTCGGAATCCGGCGGCGCGGCGTGCCGCTTGCCGAGCGGCTGGTTGATAAAATCGAACAGCTCGAAGGAATGCGCCCGCTTTACGGAATTATTGACATCACGCTGTACCGCGACGATCTTTCGACCGTCGGGGCAAATCCGATTGTCAACCGAACCGAACTGGATGCCGACATCGAAGGCAAAAATATCATTTTGGTTGACGACGTGCTTTATACGGGCAGAACAATCCGCGCCGCGCTCGATCAATTGATGGATTTCGGTCGCCCGAAAAAGGTCAAACTCGCCGTCTTGATTGACCGCGGACGCGAACACCGCGAACTGCCGATTCAGGCGGATTTTATCGGCAGATTAGTTCCGACAAAACATACGGAAATCGTCAAAGTGATGCTCAAGGAATACGACGACAGAGAAGCGGTCGGGATTTATGAAATTCCGGCGGAATAACTGCAAAAGCTAATTAAAGTTCTAATGAAGTTTGAAATTGTCAGCGAAATTACCGATATTGAAACAATTGCAGTCGGAAATTCAATTAGAGTTCTGCAGTCTTTGAATAAAAAATACGGAAAAGGTCGCTGGCGGAAGAAAAAAGGTGTCGCAACTGTTAAACTGAAAAACGGAAGTTTTCGACTCGCGGAAATTCATTGGTATGAAGCGCACGGCATCGGTAAAAAAGATTTGAAAATCAAATTTCCTTTTTTGGATTAAAGTTATGGAAGAACCGAAATTTGTAGTTTGTTTAAAGAATGAAGGTTATTTGGCATCGCTTGAAATCGGCAAACTGTACCAAATAATTCCTGATGTAGAAGCCGAAAAACTCGGCGGTTTGCGCGTTATTGACGAAGACGGCGAAGATTATTTTTACGATGCGGAAATGTTTTATCCGCTTCAAGTTCCGCCGATTGTCGCCCGGACATTGATTTCTATCAATCAGCAAGGTTAAATGCCTTGCTTTTTTTATAAACAAAAATGGAAAAACCTTTTCGCCGCAGAGATTTACTTGGAATTCGCAACCTTTCCGCCGAGGAAATCAAAGGCATTTTGGATACTGCCGAAAATTTCCGCGAGATAAATCAGCGTGAGATCAAAAAAGTTCCGACGCTTCGCGGCAAAACCGTGATAAATCTTTTTTTTGAAAATTCCACGCGCACGCGCACATCGTTTGAACTCGCCGCCAAACGCCTTTCGGCGGACGCGGTCAATATCAGCATTTCGTCTTCGTCGGTTGCCAAGGGCGAAACCTTGATTGATACGGCTCTGAATTTAGACGCGATGCAGCCCGATTGCATCGTCGTCCGCCACGGTTCGGCGGGCGTTCCGCATCAGCTCGCCAAAGTTTCAAAAGCCGCAATCGTCAACGCCGGCGACGGCACGAACGAACATCCGACGCAGGCTTTGCTTGACGCGATGACGATCCGCGAACATAAAAAGAAAATCTCCGGTCTGGAAGTCGCAATCTTAGGCGATATTCTGCATTCTCGCGTGGCGCGTTCCAATATTCATCTGCTGACCAAACTCGGCGCAAAAGTGCGCGTCGCCGGACCGAAAACGCTTGTGCCGGACGATTTCGTCCACTTGGTCGAAAAAGATTTGATAGTTTGTCCGAACATCGAAGAAGCCATCGAAGGCGCGGACGTTGTAATGATCTTGAGAATCCAGAAAGAACGGCAGGATTCGGCGTATTTCCCGACGCTGCGCGAGTATTCGATTCATTTCGGCTTAACGCAGGAAAGATTAAATCTGGCAAAAGAAGACGCGATAGTTCTGCATCCCGGACCGATGAATCGCGGCATCGAAATCGCCTCCGACGTTGCCGACAGCTCGCGCTCTTTGATTTTAGATCAAGTAAAATACGGAGTTGCCGTCAGGATGGCAGTTTTATATCTCGCAACCGGAGGAACTGCAATAAATGGTTGAAACGATTACTTTATTTCGCCCAACCGGGAAAAATGAATTGGCTATGATTGAAAAAAGCAGTTTTATCGAATTCCCGCCGCGCCTGCCCGAACAACCCGTTTTTTATCCGGTTACAAACGAAGAATATGCCGCGCAGATCGCCCGTGATTGGAACGCGAAATATAACGCTGATAAACTCGGCTACGTGACAAGATTTGAAGTCAAAAAAGAGTTTCTCGACAAATACGAAACAAAAATTGTCGGCGGCAAAAATCACGAAGAATACTGGATTCCGGCGGAAGATTTTTGGAAGAAATTAATCGAAATATTGTCGGGAAAATTGAAGTTATCGCAAAATTCGTCTGAAATTAATTTTTCAGTTAAAATGTAATCTAAGGAGATTTTAGATATGTCGCAAATAACACTTCAAAATGCCGAAAAAAATTGGGTTGAGATTTTGCGAAAGGCTTTGGAAGGCGAAGAAACGATAATTGAGCAAAACGGCAAACCCGTTGCGAAAGTCACACCTATTAAAGATGAAGAAGATTGGTTTGGAATGGATGACGGCAAAGGCTGGATTGCCGATGATTTCGACGAAACGCCCGAAGCCTTTTCTAAATATAGAAATTAATTTGTGCTAAAATTTCAAATGTTATGAATGCAGTAATTACACTAAACGAAGCGGAACAGGCGATTGCAAATCTTTCCGAAGCTGACAAAGCGCAATTGCTTCGTTGGCTGGAAAAAGAAGTCAAGAACAGTTTTGCCGGAATTGAAAAAACCGAAAATGTGATGGGCGGCGCGGTTTGTATTCGCCAAACGAGAATTCCGGTTTGGCTTCTCGAACAAGCGCGTCGCCAAGGCGTTAGCGAAGCCGACATTCTTCGTAATTATCCGCAACTGACCGCGCAAGACCTTGCAAATGCCTGGGATTACGTTAATGCTCACAAAACGGAAATCGAAGAAGCGATTGCCGCCAATGAATCCGACGATTAATGCAATTTTACGCCGACGAAAACTTTCCGCTCGATGTTGTTAATGAATTAAGAAATTTAGGACACGATTGTTTGACGGCTTTAGAAAATGAACGCGCCAATCAGAAAATACCGGACGAAAAAGTTTTGGAACGCGCCGGCGAACTCGGCAGAGCGGTTTTAACAATAAATCGAATAGATTTCAAACAGCTTCATAATGCAAATTCGGAACACGCGGGAATTGTCATCTGCACCTTCGACGCTGATTTTATCGGACAGGCAAAAAGAATTGATGACGCTTGCAAAGAATTGTCGGAAGTTGAAAATCAATTGATTCGTATTTATCGCCCATCTTAAATTTCGGCGGAAGATTTGGAAGAATTTAATCGAAATATTGTCGGGAAAATTGAAGTTATTGCGGAATTCGTCGGAAATTAATTTTTCGGGTAAAATGCAAGTTAAGGAGTTTTTAAATATGTCGCAAATAACATTACAAAACGCCGAAAAAAATTGGACGGAGATTTTGCGGAAGGCTTTGGAAGGCGAAGAAACGATAATTGAGCAAAACGGCAAACCCGTTGCGAAAGTCACACCTATTAAAGATGAAGAAGATTGGTTTGGAATGGATGACGGAAAAATTTGGATTGCC
>JBBRVS010000083.1:0-21858 GCA_038246645.1 Pyrinomonadales bacterium | reverse complement strand
TTCCGTAAAAAGTTTTCCACAGGTGGAAAACTTTTTACGGAAACACGCAAAGGACACGCACTCATAGATTTACACCTTGCCAATAAAGATCAATTATTAAGCGTCGGAGTCAGAGAGGAAAACATTTTCACCGCGCCGCTCTGCACCATGGAGCGCACCGATTTATTTTTCTCTTATCGCAAAGAAAAAAAATTATACGGCAAAACCGGAAGACTTTTATCTGTGATCGGCTTAAATCAAAAGTAAGAAGCAGTGTGAGCAAAAATCACACTGCTTCTTACTTTTCGTTCTAACTGTTTTCTGCCGACTAAAACTATCTGACTCTTGCCGTTAAAGTAACAACTTGAGTTTTCGGTGCATAGCACACTTCATCGGTGCAAGCCTGATACCGCACGGTGGCGCGGACTCGAATAGTATTTCCCCGAAAACCTTTCGGAACGGTGACGTTAAACCCGAAATTGACACGACCGTCGTAGATATTGATCGTGTCGTCGGAAAAACTGAATTTTTTGTTCTTGCCGCGCGGATATGTTACGCCGCTCAAAGTTACGCCTGTGCCGCTCACCTTGACAACCGTCGGAATCGCGTATTTACTGTTCGGACTATTTGAATTTACGTGCAAGCCGCCGGGAATATTCAAAACGACCGTGCCACGTGCCGTTGTGCCGCGCACAATCGTACCTTTGCCGATCGAGCCGCCGACCGTTTGCGCGTTTAATTCACTTGCAAAGACGAAAACCAATCCTAAAAATAAACCGATAAATAAAAATTTTTTCATAATTTCAGACCTGTTTTAATTTTTTAATATAGAACTTAAACTACTTTTCAAGATGCTTTTTTAAACTTTCGAGTTTGTTACAATTTTATAATTGCCGATTTCAGCTTGATTATTCCCGCGATTTCCGTTTAAAAATGATATGAAAATAAAACGGATATGTAAATTGAGCGAAAATCTTTGATTTTGGTATGCTCGAAATATGTTCAAAACGCGCAGTCTCAAACCCGAAAGAATAGACACGGGCGATTATACGCCGCAGGAATACGACCGGTTTTTGCAGGAAATTCGGCTCGTCAACCGGTTTGCGGGCGACAATCGCGCCTTGAAAAAAACGCTTTTGCGCGAGATAAAAGGCGAAAATCTGCAAAATTTTTCGGTTTTGGATGTCGGCGCAGGTTCGGGCGAACTGCTTCGCGTAATTGCCGCATTTGCCCGCCGGCAAAAGCGTAGCGCACATCTTTTCGGACTCGAATTAAACACGCGGTCTGCCGAAGCGATTTTGGAAGAATCAAAAGATTTTAACGAAATCAAAGCCGTTCGCGGCAACGCTCTAAACCTGCCTTTTGCCGATAATTCTTTTGATTACGCGATTTGCTCGCTTTTTACGCATCATTTATCCGATCAACAAATCATCGAAACCTTAATCGAAATGCGCCGCGTCGCCGCGCGCCGGATTTTTGTCATTGATCTGCACCGGCACGCGGTCGCCTACGCGCTTTACAAACTTTTCTGCCTGATTTTTCGCATCAGCCCGCTCGTGCGCGAGGACGGTTCGCTTTCGATTTTGAAAAGTTTCAAGCCCGGTGAACTGGAAAACCTCGCCAATGAAGCAAATCTCGAAATCGGTTCGGTCAAAAGATATTTCCCGTTTCGCCTCGTTTTGCAAACTCCGCCGATCAATAAAAAAAGCGATTTCCGGAATTAATTGCTTTAGCCACCGCACCGACACTTATAGCCGATTTTAGTTCAATATATAGCTTTTTTACCACAGATGCACACAGATAAAAGCAAGATAAAATCAGATAAATCATCTGTGTTTATCATCTTCAATCTGTGTCCGTCTGTGGTAAAAAATGTTTTGCCATACATCAATGGTGAATTTGCTCTAAGTTAAATTTTGCACGCGAATGACAATTTTTCTGGAAATTTACGGTCATTTACAATCTCAAAATAACAAGCACGAATGATTATGATTGGATGAAAATCCAAACTCCTTCTCGAAAGGTAAGCCGGAGATGTTTCATGTTCAAGTCGAAGGCTTGTTTCATTCGTGCTTCTTTATTTTCTATAATTTGTTTGGGAATTTATTAAAATAAGAAAAACAAAAATGCGCGGAAATATATGTTTCCGCGCATTTTGGCGTGATAAATGAAATTTTAGAAATTTAGCCGATAAACATTTCGTCTTCGTGATAAACGCGGTCAATCTGTTTTGGCGAAGGCGCAAACAGAACTTCCAGACCTTTTCGCACGCCAGCCATAATCGCCGCAATTTCGCGTGCCGGTTCGACGACTTTTGCCTGAACAAAATCCGTCGTCGTAACGACCTGCATTTGTGTCCGGTCAATCGTTTGGCTGACGAGCGCGACCTTTTCTTTGGCTTCCTGCGCCGTCATACCGACGAGTTGTTTAAGTTCGACAACTTCTTCTTTGATCAATTCGGCAGATTCAGAAAAATATTTAGTTGCCGTTGAAAGATTTTCCGATATTTCATTAAATTGGACGGAAATTTCCTTACCTTGTTTGCCGATTGCATTGACCTGCATCATCAACGGCTCGACATTTGCGATCAAAGGATTTACCTTTTCTTCGAGGCGATGCACGGTGTTGACAACCCGTTTCACGGTAATTGCGATAGCAATCAAGGCTATTGCCATCACGATAAACATAATGGCAATAACGATTGAAGAAATCATCATCCAAAATTGCGGTTCATTAACATTCATAACTCAAATTATTTTTCTGCATCTTTCGATGTGTCCGAAGCTTTATCTTCAACCGGATACGTCGGACGACCTTCGACAATTGATTTTACTTCATTGCGCTGCTTTTCTTCGCCGTAAGCCTGTTTTCCGGCTTCGATCGCGGCGGAAAAAGGATTTGCCGTCTGAGCGGCGACGGCTTTTGCCTTTTCGCCCAACTGCTCGGCTTTTTCCTGCGCCGTGTGATAAAGTTCGCCTGCTTTTTCGCGGGTTACTTCGTAATAATCACCGGCGCGTTCGCCGACCAGAGCCGCGGTTTCTTTGCCTTTTTCAATTCCTTTGCGGGTTACATCGGCAATATCGCCGCGCAGTTCGTGTCCCGATTTCGGCGCAAAAAGCAATGCCAAAGCTGCACCGATTCCGCCGCCGATCAATAAATAAGTTAGTTTCGTCGTTGCACTCGTTTCTTCCCTTTCATATTCGTATTTCATATTGGTTCTCCTATATCAGCAGATTTTCTTCTGCAAAAATAAATCTAAATGCTTATGTAATTGAATATAACAGAAATCAGGCAGTAAGGGCAATTAAAAGTTTAAATGTGAAAGAGTGAAAAAATTTAAATGTGAAAAAGTTTAGTTTGAGTTTAGCCGGAGTTCGGTAAAAAAATCAGATATCGAAATAGATCGAATATTTTGGTTTTTCTTAAAAGAATTCTTTTTACCGGAAACTTTCGATTTTGAGAATTCGGCTTTTTCACGTTCTCACTTTTTCACGTTCTCACTTTTTCACGTTCTCACTTTTTCACGTTCTCACTTTTAAACTTTTTCGAGCTTTGACGGTTCGCGGAATTGATTGCAGATCGGGCAAAATCTCGACCGCTTGCCAGATTTTCGGTGAAAACATTTTTTCAACCGAATCTGCCTGATTGATACCGATTTCCATTAAAAGAAAACCGTTCGGTTTTAAGAACTCCGGTGATTCTTTGATAATTTTCTCGATAATCGAAAGCCCGTCTTTGCCGTCTGTCAAAGCGATTTGCGGATCAAACCGGCAAACTTCCGGCTGCAGATTTTCAAAATCGGCTTGCGGAATATACGGCGGATTTGAAACGACCAAATCGTACCGCTGCCGTCCCGGCGGCTGTCGTGAGAGCGTCCCGCTCTCGCGTATATTTTCAAAAACATCCGATCTTGCCAAATTCAATCTATCTGAAACGCCATGAAATTTCGCATTTTTTTCGGCGATTTGCAGAGCTTTTTCCGAAATATCAAGACCGGTTGCGATTGCATTTTTTACTTCATTCAAAATCGAAACGGAAATACAGCCCGAACCGATGCCGATTTCGCAAAAGCGCGGATTTTCAAGTTTGCTTAAAATTTCAATCGCATTTTCGACAATAATTTCCGTTTCGGGACGCGGAATCAGAACCTCTTTTGTAACAAAAAAATCCAAACCGTAAAATTCCTGTTTTCCCGTAATATGCTGAAAAGGCTCGCGTTTTGCGCGTCGTTCGATAAGGCTTGAATAGTGATTTTCTTCCTTTTCCGAAAGTTGATAATCCGAATGCGCGATGAGAAAAATTTTGTCTTTTTGCAAAGCAAAAGCGAGCAGAGATGCGGCTTCGCGGCGCGGCTGGTCAATTCCGTGTTCTTCTAAAATCCGAGCCGCTTTTTTGAGAGTTTCTGAAGTATTCACGTTTATTTTTTACAAAAAAAGCGTTCGGAGTCCCGTCTTTAGACGGCTTTTTCCGCCGCGCTTCGCTGGCGGAAATGCACGCTGAAGCGTGGACTCCGAACGCTTTCTATAACTTAACCGCTTTCGTGGCAATCGAAGTCGGCGCGTATTTATTTAATAGTCTGGCTTCGTCCGTCCACCAATCTTCGTAAAAACCTGCGATCAAGAATCCGGCTTCGATTTGTCCGCCGATCTGCGTGTCTAATGAGTGGCTGAATTCAAACGGCTCGTTTTTCTCGATTTTTTTCTTTTTCTCGTCTTCGCTCAAGGTTTCCGAATCCGAATACGGCAATTTGTGCATCAATTTCAAAACGCCTTCATTTTCTTCGGCTTCGAGGTCATACATATAGATAAACGGATTGTTAAAACCCGAAAGCAGCGCGCCTTGCGGACGCAAAACTCTGTAGCATTCATTCCAGATCGGCTGAAGGCGTTCCATAAAACAATTCGAGCAAGGGTGAAAGATCAGATCGAATGCTTCGTCATCAAAACGCGATAAATCCGCCGCATCGCCCTGTTCGATGCGAATTTTCAAATTATCACGTTCCGCAACAAATTTATCTTTTTCAAGCTGTTTCAGCGACGCGTCAAACGACGTAACATTTGCGCCCGCCGCTGCTAAAATCGGTGCTTGCTGCCCGCCGCCCGATGCCAGACACAAAATATCTTTCCCCCGAACGTCGCCGAACCATTCACGCGGAACTGCTTTGATCGGGGTTAGAATAATTTCCCAATCATCATTTCGCGCCCGTTCTATTTCTTCACGCGAAACCGGAATGCTCCATTCGATATTTTCGTCGGCTAATTTATCCCACGCCGCGCTGTTTTGTTTCCAAATATTCATAGTTTTATAAGTGAAAAAGTTAAAACTTCCAAAATTAAAATTCTTTGATAAAAAAATGAACTGTAATAAGCACAAACCAAACTTTTAAACTTTTTCACCTTTTCACTTTTAAACTTTTTTATCTCGCGCCGTCTCCCCGCAAAACTGCGGGAAGTGTCAATAAAATAATTTTCAGATCGAGCCACAAAGACCAGGTTTCGATGTAATATAAATCAATTTTGACCATTTCTTCAAACGTCAGCCGATTTCTGCCCGAAACTTGCCACAAGCCGGTGATTCCGGGTTTCATATCCAATCTTTTGCGATGCCAAATGTCGTATTCCTCGACTTCGTAAGGAATCGGCGGACGCGCTCCGACGACGCTCATTTCGCCGCGCAGGACATTCAAAAATTGCGGCAATTCGTCAATGCTCGTGCGGCGCAGGAATTTTCCGATTCTCGTTACTCGCGGATCGTTTTTTACTTTGCCGAAAACGGGTTTTTCATCATCACCGGCGTTTGCTTCGCTCGCTCCTTCGATATTTTTGCGATACGCCTCGCGGTGAATTTCTTCGTCCGCGTCTGATTTCATTGTGCGGAATTTGTAGCAGAGAAACTTCCGTCCGTCCATTCCGACTCGTTCCTGCCGAAAGAGAATCGCACCGCGTGAATCGAATTTAATAAGAAGCGAAGCCAAAATCCAAACCGGCGCAGTTAAAATTAAAACGATTGCGGAAAAAACCAGATCAAAGAAGCGTTTAATAAACTTTTCCGCGTCCGAAAGCGGTTCGCGGAAAAGGCGCACCATCGGCAGAATTCCGATTTGTTCGACGCTCGTTTTCTGCGGCAAAAAATTAAAAAGCGAAGGCGCGAGCCGAAATTCGACTTTGCGTTTTCTGCCCAATTGCATCATCGCTTCAAACAGTTTTTCGCTCGGAATTTGGTTATCCGTGATGATAACTTCCTGAATCTCGAGCTGGCGGATAATTTCGGGCAAATCTTCAATTTCACCGTTAATAATTTGCACACCGTTTGTTGTTTGCGGTCCTTGGTTTGTTAAAGATTTATCTGTAACAAATTGTCCGACGACTCGATAACCCAAATCGCGCCTTTCTTTTAGCTGGAGAATTGTCTGCTCGGCTTCCGCATTTTGCCCGACGATCAAAGTCGGAATCAAATTTATATCCCTTTGTCTGAAAAGCGTTTGCAAATAGCGCAGTGCGAGATGAAACGCTGAAAAAACAACGAGCGCGATCACAAAATCAAGCGCGAAAACGCCGCGTGAATACGAAAATTCACGAAACGCAAAACCGCCGCGAAACAGGAATGTAAAAGCAATAATAAGTAGCGAACCGACGGCGACGGCTTTAAAGATTTTGATAAATTCGGCGATGTAGGAAAACGCGCCTTGAAAGCGATAAACTCTTTGATAGGAAAGCATTAAGAGCCGCAGCGGAATCGCAAAAAAGACGACTCCGGCGTAAGGAACGAATTCTTTTGACCAAGCCCAAGCCGTCGCGGAAAAAACCGCTTCGCCTTCGCGCCAGATAAAAGCGAGCGCAAAACACGCAAAGGCGAGAAAACCGTCAAATGCAAAAATCGAAAGTTTGACCGACGGCAAAACCCAATGTGGAACGCGATTTTCTGCTCTGACGAGTTTTTTTTTCGGTTTTACAGCGGTTTCAACTTTCATTCAACCTTCTACGTTCCGGCGGCATTTCGTTCCAAATCTCAAGATTATACTTTTTCCGGCGCAGAATTGTAAATAGCCAGCCGAATTCTATCAAACTAAAAGAAACTAAAAGAAAAAGGAAAAAGTAATTGAACGGCTCATTAAAAACAAAACTTATAATGGAAAAAGCCAATGTAAATAATCCGGTTGTCGCCAAAAAATTTTCGTAACTTTTTTGAATTTTCGATCTTTGTTTTTCGATTTCCAGTTCTAGTTTTCGCTTTTCCGCATATAAATCAAATTCGCGCCGCATCGAATCACTAATTTCAGTTTGCAGTTGAAAATCACTCATATCGAATATATTTAATCCTTACATTCTTTTTAAGCTAATAACCTTTGACTTGCAACTTGCCGGTAAACTGACAATTTTCATTTGTTGCGTTATTCTTTTTGTTTGCCGGAAAATTTGATTCAAATGAAAGTCTTAATTACTGCACCGAGTCTGGATGAAAACGAAAATGTCAGCGGAATTTCGACGCTTGTGCGCGAAATCGTTACGCACGGCACAAGCGAGTTTTCGCATTTCGTCGCGGGCAGAAAAGATTCGGAAAAAATGGGAATCGGCTGGATTTTCAGGCAAATTATTTTACCCGTAAAGTTTTTTCAAACGCTCCGGCGCGAAAAACCCGATCTCGTTCATATCAATACGGCGTTCGTTCCGCTTTCGATTATGCGCGATGCGGCACTTGTCTTTGCTGCCCGACTTGCCGGAATTCCCGTTCTTCTGCATCCGAACGGCGGGCGTTTTTTGATCGAAGATTTCGACCATAAATTTCTCGAACGCATTGCCGCCAAAATGCTGAAAAAAGCGGATAAGATTTTGATTTTAAGCGAATTTGAAAAAGAAAACTTAACGCGGCGTTGGGAAAATCTGAACATCGGAATTTTGCCGAACGCGATTTCGACCGATCAGATTCCCGACATTGAAAAACACACAAGCGAAAAAACGATCCTGTTTTTCGGCAGAATTCACGAATCTAAAGGCTTGCACGAAATAATCAAAGCCTGTGAAATGCTTAAAAACCAAAATCTCCAATTTAATTTCCGCTGTTTCGGCACGGGACCGGAAAAGGATTTTTTCGTCGCGGAAATGAAAAGGGTTTTAGGCGAAAATTTCTTTTACGGCGGCGTTGTTTCGGGAAAAGAGAAATGGCGCGAACTTGCCGGAGCGGATATTTTTCTGCTGCCGTCGCGCTATGGCGAAGGTTTGCCGCTCGCAATGCTTGAAGCGATGGCGGCGAAATGCGTTCCCGTCGTTGCCGATGTCGCATCCGTTCGCGGCGTCATTAAAACGGGCGAAAACGGTTTTTTGGTCGAGCCTTACAATGGCGCACAAACGGCGGAAAAACTCGCGTTTTTGCTTTGCGGTCAGGCAGATTGGCACGCTTTGCGCGAAACGGCGCGAAAAACCGTCGAAGAAAATTTTGCGATAGATGATTATATTCAGAAACTGGAAAACATTTACGCCGAAATAAAAAATCAGTATAGCGAACGATAGCGAGCACGTTTTGTAATCACAAAATTATGAATAAAATCGAACGCTTTTTCGATTTTATTTCGCTATACTGATTTAGAAAAGATGAAAAATTCCGAAATAACCAAAGAAAATCGCGTGCGCGTCGTCAGCCTTTTTCCGGATGTCGTCAGCCTCGATGCGATAATCAAAAAAATTGCCGCGCTTATCAAACAAAAAACGGGCGGTTATGTCTGTTTTTCGACCGTGCATATGGTGATGGAATCTTATGATAATAAAGAATTCGCCCGAAAGGTCAACGCGGCAGATTTAATTGTAACGGACGGAATGCCGCTCGTTTGGATGCAGAAATTACAGGGGAAACGGGAAGCAAACCGCGTTCGTGCCAATGATCTGATGATCTCGCTGTGCGAATATGCCGAGAAAAATAATCTGAAAGTCGGTTTTTACGGCGGTCGGCAGGAAGTTATTGAAGGGATTTTGCAGCGCGCGAAAAAGGATTTTCCGAAACTGGAAATTTCTTACGCCTATTCGCCGCCGTTTCGCTCCTTAACCGAAGAAGAAGACGCGGAAATTGTCGAACAAATAAAAAAATCCGGCACACAGATTTTATTTATGGGTTTGGGCTGTCCGAAACAGGAAAATTGGATGGCGGCGCACCGGGGAAAATTTCCGGCAATACTGCTCGGTGTCGGCGCATCGTTCGATTTTTACGCGGGAAATGTTCGCGAATCGCCCGAATGGATGGGCAATCTCGGACTCGAATGGCTTTATCGTCTGACGCAGGAACCGAAACGCCTGTGGCGCAGATATTTAATTTTGAATCCGCGTTTTATGGTTCTGGCGGCTTTGCAATTATTGGGATTGAGAAAGTTTGAAAATCAGCAGGAGAATTAGACTTTGGATAAACGCTGAGATTTTATTTTTTGCCCACGAATCTGCACGAATCTGCACGAATTTTTAAGAATTTCTTTTATTCGTGTTTATTCGTGTTTATTCGCGTTCATTCGTGCGTGAGCAAAAAATAATCTGTCTAATCAGCGAATGATTTTCTATTTAATCTAAAGAAATTTCTTCTAATTTATCAATAATTTTCGGTAAATTTTCCAGCACGAAATCAACTTCCGCCGGCGTGTTGTATCTTCCGAGCGAAAAGCGGATCGCGCCCATGGCATCTTTGTATGGAATATGTAATGCCTGCAAAACGATTGATGCGGTGCGGGTTTCGGCGTTGCACGCCGAACCGGTCGAAACGCAGATGCCGAGATCGTTCAGTTTGGCGAGAATCGTTTCGCCGTTGATGTTCGGAAAGGAAATGCTCGAAGTATTCGGCAGGCGTTGTGTGCGGTCGGAAGTTCCGTTTATCCGGGAATTTGGAATTTTATTCAAAATTTCGTCTTCGAGTTTGTTTCTCAAATCAAAAACTTTTTCCATTACGGAAAAATCCGCAACAAACTGCGCCGCCGCGCCGAGTGCGGCGATCTGGTGGACGGCTTCGGTTCCGGCGCGTCTGCCCGATTCTTGTCCGCCGCCGATAGAAAGTGGCGGAAGTTTAATGTTTTCTTTAATATACAGTGCGCCGATGCCTTTCGGAGCGTGAAATTTATGACCGGAAACCGAAAATAAATCAATCTCTGTATTTTTCAAATCTAGGGGAATTTTCCCGACCGCATTTACGCCGTCAACGTGAAAGAGCGCAGCGGAATTTGCTTTGACGATTTCCGCGCATTTTTCGACCGGAAACAAAATGCCGGTTTCGTTATTTGCCAGCATAATTGAGACAATCGCCGTATCTTCCCGAAAAGAATTTTTCAGCTCGTCTAAATTAAGAAAACCGTTTTCATCAACTTCGAGCCGGGTTATTTCAAAACCTTTTTTCTCCAATTTTTCGCAAAGTTTGCGGATTGCTTCGTGTTCGACGCTCGTGGTGATGATATGTTTTTTGCCGGGATTTGATTCGAGTGCGCCGAGAATCGCCCAGTTATCGCTTTCCGTTCCGCCGGACGTAAAAACTATTTCGTTTGAATTGCGCGCGCCGAGCAGACCGGCAACACTTTCGCGTGAATCTTCGATACTCTCGCGCACATCGCGTCCGAAATTATAGGCGGATGAAGGATTTCCGTAAGATTCGGTTAAAAAAGGTTTCATCGCCGCAAAAACTTCGGGTGCAACTTGTGTCGTCGCATTGTTGTCAAAATAAATCATAGTTTTATAAAGTTAGAAATCAGGTTGATATTTATTATTTTTAACACTAAGGTTAAACGGAAAATTCACAATTTATAATTTACCATTTACAATTGTTAGACCGTGAATGCAATTCTAAAAATAAAAGACGCAAGTGGCAGAAGTTGGGAAGCGGGTTTGATTCCCGGCAATACCTATACTATCGGCAGAGCAAGGGAAAACGACATCATCTTAAATGATCGGCGGGTTTCGCGCCGTCACGCGCACGTTCTGGCGGAAGACGGAATCTTTAAGATTATTGACGGTTTTTACGAAAACGGCGAACTCAAACGCAGCGTTAATCGCGTGTTTGTCAACGGTGCGCCGGAAATCGAGAAAACTTTGCAACCGGGCGATATGATTGCCATCGGTGAAAGCCGTCTGGAATTTGCCCGGGTCAGCGCGGCTCAAAGCGTCAATCAGCCGTTGCTTAATCAATCCGATGTTTACAGCAAAACGCACGATTTTTCGAGTGGCGCAACGGAAGTTCCGAGCGGCGTAAAATACGACGACCAACCGCTCGGACATACGCAGATGCAAATTTCGCTCAACGAAATTATCGGCAAAAGTGCGGCGAATCTTTCGGGCGAAACGGATTTTGCCACGCCCGCCGAAATAAAAGAGTTGCGCCGTAAAGCTCAGATTCTGGAAATGCTCTATGAAATGAGCAAAACACTTGGCACGGTTTTTGACTTAAAAGAAATATTTTTGAAAGCGACGGATCTGATTTTTCGCGGAACGCCCGCCGAAAGAGTCGTCGCCCTGCTCGCGGATGAAACGCTGGACGGCAAGATTCTGGATTACAGCCTTTATCCGATTGCCGTCAAAGGGCGCGATGCGAATATGGAAAATCTGTCCGATAAACTGTCAATCAGCCGGACGATTACGCAGAAGGTGATGCGCGAAAAGGTTGCGCTCTTGTCGCAGGACGCGACGACCGACAAACAATTTCTCGGCGCGGATTCAATTGTTTCCCAGGGCGTTCGGTCAACGATCTGCGCTCCTTTGATAACCGAATCGAATGTCCACGGCGTGGTTTATGCCGACCGGCTCGATCCATTTGCATCATTTTCGCAGGACGATCTGGAACTGATCAGCGCGGTCGCGGCGCAAACCGCCGTGACGGTCGAAACGATCAAGGCGCATAAACGTCTGGCGCGCGAAGAAGTTGCACGGGCAAATTACAGCCGTTTTATGCCCGAATACGTCGTCAAACAGCTGCTTGAAAATCCCGATTCGTTTCGGCTCGGCGGAGTAAATCAGATCATCACGGTTCTGTTTGCCGACATTCGCGGCTTTACGGCGTTTGCAGAAAAGGAAAAGCCCGAAAAAGTCGTCGGACTTCTCAATCGTTATTTTTCGGCAATGTCGGAGATAATTTTTGCCTATGGCGGAACGCTCGATAAATATATCGGCGATGGTTTAATGGCAATTTTCGGCGCTCCGACGGCAACTCCCGAAGACGCGAAAAACGCTCTGAAAACAGCAGTTACGATGCAAAAACGGATTGAGACTTTGAATAAGGAATTAGCCGTAGAAGGCATCAAGCCGGTCAATGTCGGCATCGGACTTCATACGGGCGAAGCGACCATCGGTTATATCGGTTCGGAACAGCGTTCGGAATACACGGCAATCGGCGATACCGTAAATATTGCGGCGCGGCTCGAATCGAATGCGAAAAGCGGACAAATTCTGGTCAGCGAAGCGACGGCAAAAGCGGGCGGTGAAATATTTACTTTTATCTCGCACGAACCGCTTAATGTAAAAAATAGGCTAGAACCCGTGCCGCTTTTTGAGGTAAAATGGAATTAGCCGGATTTGCGATTTGCAATTTGCGATTTGCGATTGTTTTAAAATTTGCAAAAACTGATTTATCAAGCATTTAGCAGCAATTCAGCAGAAGTCTTTGACTATTTAATAATAAATTCAGTTGGGGTAAAATTAAATAAGCAGGTGAGCAAAAGTTTTAAGATATTATGAAGATTCTAAAAATCCCTTTAAACATCAGATGTAAGAGAATTTAAGAGTTTTCTGACATTATCCATTATCCATTTTTAATTATCCATTGGTGCTTAGCAATTTTCGTCAGACTTTGTTTCTCCCAATCCGAATTGAAGTCCGGCTTGTGTTATAAGTAATTTTTTTTTCTATGAGTTTAAAATCACTCAAAAAATACGTGACCGATTCAATGGCAATTGATATGGGAACGGCAAACACAATTATCGCGGTTCAAGGTCGCGGTGTGGTGTTTGATGAACCTTCACTGGTGGCGATCAACGAATTAACCGATGAAATCGTCGCTTACGGTCAGGAAGCCTTTGATTTGCTCGGACGCGAAGGGCGCGATATTACCGTGATGTCGCCTCTGAGCAACGGTGTGATTGCCGATTTCGAACGCACCAAAAAGATGTTGGCGCATTTTGTCAGAAAATCGAAAACCGGCGGTTCGCAGGTTGCTCTGCAAGCGGTTATGAGTATGATTTCCGACGTAACGCACGTCGAACAGAGAGCTTTGCTTAATGCGGCGGAAGAAGCGCACATCGGTAAGATTTATATGATGGAAGAAGGCTTGGCAGCCGCTTTCGGCGCCGGCGTATCTCCGCGTGACAAAAGAGCCACCGCGATTATTGACATCGGCGCGGGAACGACCAATATCGCTTTCGTCGCCAAAGGAACGATGGTTCATTCGCGTTCGGAGCGCATCGGCAGCGATGAGATAAATCTGGCTTTAGCCACGCATCTGCGCCGCCATCGCGGACTTCAAGTCGGCGCGGAAACGACGGAAAATCTCAAAACTCAATTTGCGACGACATTTTTGCCCGAAGAAATTGATAAAACGACGATTGTCCGCGGACGCGATATGCAGACCGGAAGCCCGAATGCGGTGGAAATCACGATCGGCGAAGTTTATCCGGTGGTCGAGGGCATCGTTCGCCGGATTGCTCAAATCGTCAGCGATACTTTAACCGAACTCCGACCGGAAGTGGCGGCGGATATTTATGATCGCGGAATTATTATGACCGGCGGCGGCGCACTTCTGCAAGGTCTCGATCAATACCTCAGAAATTTTGTCAGCCTGCCGGTAACGATTGCTGATGAACCGCGCTACTCAACCGTCAAAGGACTTCTTAGTATGTTTGACGAACCGGAACTGCTCGAAAAAGTTTCGCGCACCGAACTTCATTTTCTGCAAAACGCCGAAGTTCCGTTCGAAGCCTGACATTTGCTATTACAGTAAAATTAAGAAAGACGGCGATACATTGAATCTTTTTCAGGTCGCCGCTTTTGTCGTTTCGCGGTTTAAAATTTTTATGATTTAATTTTCTTAATGCAGTTTTTCGATTTTTTTAAACGACAGGTTCAGATCGCGCATATTTACGGGATTCCCGTGCGTGCCGATTATCGCTGGTTTTTTGTCCTGGTCGTTCTGTCCTGGGTAACGGCGGCAAGCATTAACGGGCAAATTAATAATTTTTTAACGAGCGGAATTTTCGGTGTTTTAACGACTCTGATTTTCTTCGGTTCGATTTTTATTCACGAACTCGCTCACGCTTTTATGGCGCGGATGGAAGGCATCCAGGTTTTAGACATCGTTCTGCATCCGTTCGGCGGGATGGCAAGATTCCGGCGCGAACCCGACACGCCGCGCGCCGAATTTCGGATCGCGATTGCCGGACCGGCGGCAAGTTTTCTGCTTTCGCTCGTTTTTCTCGGCTTGATGATTGCGGCAAATTCGCTCGGTGAAGGCAATATTCTGTCGCCGCTTTGTTTTTTGCTGTTTCTGCTGAATTTTCTGCTCGCGGTTTTTAATATGTTTCCGGGTTATCCGCTGGACGGCGGCAGAGTTTTGCGCTCTTTTCTGTGGAAACGCGGCACGGATCTAAATGAAGCGACCGTTTTAACGGGAAAATTCGGGCAGATTATCGGCGGCGTAATGATCGTTTTCGGCATTTTCGTCGCTTTTGTTCAAGGGCAGTTTTTTATGGGATTCTGGACGATTCTGGTCGGAATTTTCCTGTATGATTCGGCAAAGGGAATAATCAAACAGGTCAGAAGTCTGGAAAAACTGATCGTCGAAGACGTGATGACCTTGCCGGTTTCGATCAAGCCGGAAATGAGCGTTCTCCATTTTATTGACCATATTCTGCCCGTTCATCGCCAGACGGTTTTTCCCGTTGCCGGAGACCGCCAGCTCTACGGTCTTTTAACTTTGGAAGATTTAAAGAAACTGCCGCGTGAAGATTGGCATAGAACGGAAATTCGAGTTGTTATGCGTCCGATCACGACCGAATATTTTGTCGAATCAACCACGCTTTTATCCGATGCCAAAGAATTAATGAAACTAAACGGCATCGGTGCGCTCGGCGTAATTGATTCAAACGGAAATCTCGTCGGATTTATGCAAAGCCGAAAAATCAGATGAAAAATCCGGATTTAACCCGGAAACTCGACTTAAATTTAAACAAATCGGTGCATTAGCAAATCTTTCAAGCCATCTGACAAGCCGAATTGTTGCATCAAACCGTTGTTTAGTTAAACAAATCTTTAAAAAATAAAACAAAGACGCGCCAAAAGTTGGTATTATAACTTTTGGAAAAAACAAGAATTAGAAATTTTGCGGATAAAATTAATCAGATCCAAATATATTCAGACAGCCGCCAGCTTTTCGGGTTATAAAAAGTTTATTTTCAGCAAAAATTCACCGCCGAGATAAAATGTTGCAATACGACTATCTTCCGACAATAAACACTCTGCGAAACGCGCTCGACATCGTGCTGGTGTTTATCATTGTCTATGTCGTGCTGAAACTTTTGCGCGGCACGCGGGCGGTGCCGACGGTGGTCGGGATAGTGATTCTGGCTCTGCTTTACTGGCTGTCCGTTTCGCAGGAACTTGCCACACTCGAATTTGTTTTGCAGTCAGCCGCGTTTTATATCGGCGTGGCGATCATCGTGCTGTTTCAATCGGAAATCCGGCAGGCACTCATTTATTTCGGAAATCGGCTGCAATTTCCGATGTTTCGCCGGACGAGCGGAAGGCTTGGCGAAACGATCTATGACGAAATTGTTTTAGCGGTAACAACGCTTGCCTCGGAAAAAACAGGTGCGCTGATTGTTTTTGAGAGAACGGTCGGTTTGAGAAATTTTATAGATGCGGGCGTTCAACTCGATGCCCGCATCAGCTATGATTTAATCGTCACTCTTTTTAATCCGTCAACGCCGCTGCACGACGGCGCGGTTATTATTAAAAATGAACGCATTGCCGCCGCTTCGTGCTTTTTGCCGTTGACAAAAAATCCGGGCATTTCGCGTGAACTCGGCACGCGCCACCGCGCCGCCATCGGTATTACGGAAGGTTCGGACGCGATTTCGGTCGTTGTTTCCGAAGAAACGGGTTTGATCACATTTGTCGAAGAGGGCAGAGTAAAACGCAATGTTGATCCGAAAAAACTGCGCCGTCTGCTGCTTAAATCAATGAATTTAGCGGTTGATAAAAATAACGGCGATGAAAAAAAAACGATAAAGGAGGCGGAAGCGGAGATAACCGTCGGATAAAATAATAAGAAATGTTTTCATTTTCGATAGAAAAATTTTTCCCCGATCAGCGAAACGAAATTTCGTTTCGCCATCTGCTTAAGCGGATTTTTCTCGACGATTGGCTGATGAAACTGATCGCTCTGATTATTACGCTCGCGCTCTGGTTCGGCGTAACCGGATTTCGCACGCCGACGACCGAGCGGTTGAAGAGCGTTTCGCTTCAACTTCGTATTTCCAATGAAATGGAAATTATTAATTCTCCGATTCAGGAAGTCGATCTGGTTGTAACGGGCGATAAACGTAAGATTGACCAAATCCGGCGTGAGGATTTGATCGTTCAGCTCGATTTGACAAATGCCCAGCCCGGCGACCGGGTTGTGCAAATTACGCCCGAAAATGTAAATGTCAATTTCCCGACCGGTGTGCGGCTCGAAGAAGTTCAGCCGAGCAGAATCTCCGTGAATCTGGAAATGGTTGAAAAACGGGAAATTACCGTAAAAGCCGAAATCGGAAATAATTTACCGGAAGGTTATGAAATTTACGGTGTTTCGGTTGTTCCGCAGAAAGTTCCCATTCGCGGACCGATCAGCTATATCAATTCGATTGATTATATTTCGACCGAAAAAATTGATTTCGAAAACCGTCAGACGGATTTTACCGCGCAACAAGTTCCGCTCAAGATTACGAATCCGAAAATCACGATTGTAGATCAAACGGTCGTTGACGTTTTTTTCCGGATCGGCGAAAAACGCATCGAAAGATTATTTGTCATTCCGGTTAAAAACGAAGAAAAACGCACGGCAACCGTCATTTTATACGGCGCTCGTTCACTCTTAAACGCTGTAAATTCCGAAGATTTACAGGTGGAATTGTCTAAAACCGAATCGAATACCGATTCTCTCAACCTGATTCTGCCCGCCGAACTTCAAGGAAAGGTCGAGATCAGAAAATTGCAGGTTAACGGAAAATAAAATTAAAGTAAAAGGTAAAAGGTAAAAGGTAAAACCTGGAAAATTCTAATTTCTTCAAATCAGAAAAACTTGCCATTACGCTCGCAACTATTTTTAATGTCGCAGTTGGCGATTAAAAAAAAATCCAATAAAGTATAGTTATGAACTTTTGCCCGTAAATTTCAATTAATTTACCGGCACCGAACTTTTTTTAAAATATAGCATTCAGAAATAAAACAAGAATTTATGGAATTGGCAGTTGAAAAATACAAGGTGGAAAACGAGCCGTTTTATCTTCCGGTCGGGCAGGAAGTCGAACTTTTCGAAGCGGCATACGGCGCAAAATTGCCCGTAATGTTGAAAGGTCCGACGGGCTGCGGCAAGACGCGTTTTGTCGAATATATGGCGTATCGAATGAATCGCCCGTTAATTACGGTCGCGTGCCACGAAGATTTGTCAGCAACCGATCTGGTCGGACGATTTTTGCTCGAAGGCGACGAAACCGTCTGGCACGACGGACCTCTGACGGCGGCGGTCAGAAACGGCGCGATCTGCTATCTGGACGAAGTCGTCGAAGCGCGCAAAGATACGGTCGTCATCATTCACCCTTTGACCGACGACCGACGGCGTTTGCCAATCGAAAAACGCGGAACGGTCATCGAAGCCCCGCCCGAATTTATGCTCGTCGTTTCATATAATCCGGGTTATCAATCAATCTTAAAAGACCTCAAACAATCAACCAGACAACGCTTCGTCGCCATGGAATTCGATTATCCGAACGCCGAAGACGAAACCGCCATCGTCGCCAAAGAAGGTAACATTGACGAACAAACGGCGAAAGACCTCGTAACCATCGGACAAAAAGTGCGAAACCTGCGCGGACACGGTTTGGAAGAAGGCGTTTCAACGCGCCTGTTAATCTACGCCGCCCAAATGATCGCCAAAGGAATTTCCCCGATCAATGCGGCGGAAGTTGCAATAGTCTCACCGATCACTGACGACCGGGAATTGCAAAGAAGTATTCGGGAAATCGTGACGACGATTATTTGATTTTTGTAGATTCGTTTAATTTATTGTTTGATAAAATTTAATCTGTAAAAATTATGGAAACAGACTTAGTTGCAGATACATCAACTATTATCGCGGTTATCGCCAACGAGCCGGAAAAACCGCGCTTGATTGCGAAAACTCAAGGTTGCGAGTTGTTTGCTCCGTATTCGTTGTATTGGGAAATCGGCAACGTATTTTCGGCAATGATTAAACGCGGACGCATTACTTTAGAGCAAGCGACGGCGGCAATCGAAATCTATGAGAAGATTTCGCTCACTTTGATTGATGTTGATTTGAAACAAGCATTGGAAATTGTTGACCGGCACAAAGTTTATGCTTACGATGCTTATATGATTGCCTGCGCTTTAAATCGCGGTTGTCCTTTGTTGACGTTAGACAGCGGTTTGGCTTATGCGGCTAAAGCGGCAGGTGTCGAAGTTTGGGAGGTAAATTAGCAAATGCAAATATATTCTGAAACGCAGGAAAATCTTTCGGTTTTGCTTGAACGCGCCAGCGAGAAAGGCGAGGTTCGCATCAAACGGGCAAACGGCGAAGTATTCATTCTCAAACCGGAGAAAAAACATTCCGCACTTGATGTAAAAGGCATTGACTTAGGCATTTCGACCGAAGAAATCGTAGAATTTGTGCGTGAAGGACGCGAGAGATTTTAAGATTCGCCGAAATGCGGCAGAAGTCGCCATTGTCTCGCCGATCACCGACGACAGAGAATTGCAAAGAAGCATTCGGGAAATTGCCTCAACAATTATTTGATGAAAAATGTTGTCATAAATGTAAATAAGGGTTTATTCTGATTTTGTTATGAATACGGTAAAAGCCTACGAAGAAGTTATTGATTTTATCGCCGCCGGAACGACTCCGCAGAATGTCATTGATTTTCGCCCATCGGAAGCGGCGCAGGCGCGTGTCGAAGATTTACTTGAACGCGAAAAAGAAGGTGAATTATCTTCCGCCGAAAAAAGCGAACTCGATCATTATTTGCAAATCGAACATCTGATGCGTCTGGCAAAAGTAAGCGCACGAGATTTCTTAACATAAGCTCCAATTTCACTCAATTATACAAATGAGGTTTATAAGTTTCAATGAATCGCTCAGATTACATAGTAGAAAAGATAGACACACTTGCCACGCGCATTAATTCAAAAGGCAGACTTAACATTTTGAATTTACATGTTCATTCAGAAGATTTTTATGCTTTTTTATTGAATGAGTTATACGGGTGGCAATTGAAAAACGCAAATTCATCTAAACAGAATGTTGAGGGAATTGATTTAATTGATCATGCTAATAAATTTATTATTCAAGTTTCTGCTACAAACACAAAGCAAAAAGTAGAAAGCAGTTTAGATAAAGACCTAATTAAGATACATTCAACTTACACTTTTAAGTTTATTTCAATTGCTAATGACGCAGATGACTTACGGAAAAAAACATTTGATAATCCTCATGGCATAAAGTTTAATCCACAAGATGATGTAGTTGATAAACAAAGAGTAAAGTGAACCCTCTTGTCTGGTTCTTCCGCAAATTTGGTGCAAATATAGATAAAGTTGTAAATTTGTAGAATGCAAGTTTCAACTTTATCGGCTGATCCCGAAGCGATTCGGATTATTTCTTTTGTTTCAAAGGCGGATTCGATAACCATTACGGCTCAAACATCCGGACTTTTTGCTGAATGTCCGAAATGCCAGACCCGGTCTTACAATTTGCACAGCCGCTATGTTCGCCAACTAAGTGATTTGCCGTGGCACGGGGTGGCGATTCGGATTCATCTGCGAACCCGAAAGTTTCGATGTCGCAATGAACTTTGCGGGCGTCAGGTCTTTTGCGAAAGACTGCCGAAAGTAGTGGAAAGTTACGGGCGAAAAACTATTCGGCTGCAAGAATTATTTGGAGTTTTAGCCTTTGTTTTGGGCGGCGAAGCAGGTGCCAAGACAGCTCGTGAAATGGGTTTGAAGATTAGCTGCGATACGCTTTTGCGGCGCATTAGACGGATTTCTAAGCCGAGTTTTGAACCTGTTAAAGTTCTCGGAGTTGACGATTTTGCTTTTCGGCGCGGACAAAAATACGGGACGATATTAGTTGATTTAGAAAAACACAAACCCATTGATTTGTTGCCCGACCGGGAAGCCGAAACACTGGCTCAATGGTTGAAAACACATCCTGAAATCGAGATTATTTCACGCGATCGAGCAGGAGCATATGCCGACGGTTCAAGAACGGGTGCGCCGCAAGCCAAACAAGTTGCGGATCGCCGGCATTTACTGAAAAATTTGGGAGAAGCAATAGAACGAGCCTTGCAAAGTCGTGCCGGTGTAATCAACAAGGCGGCAGAGGAGATCAGGCAAAAACAATTATGCGAGTCAAAATGTTTTATCGGGGCTGGAGAAGGATCAATGCTCTCTTCGCGCCAAAAACCGCCTAAATCCAGTCCTGATAAAATGCAGCTAGAACGCTTCCGCACAGTTCACCGGCTACGCCGCGCCGGAATGTCAATCAAGGGGATTGGAGAACGCTTGAAAATGTCGCGAATGACCGTCTATAAATACTTGCGATTTGAAGAATTTCCGGAAAGATGCCGCACCGGAGAGCGCGGCGGCAAACTTCAGCCCTATCTGAAATATGTGCATCAGCGGTTTGCCGAAGGTTGTCAAAATGCGACGCAGTTATGGCGTGAAGTAAGCACCAATGGATAATTAAAAATGGATAATGGATAATGTCAGAAAACTCTTAAATTCTCTTAAATCTGATGTTTACAGGAATTTTTAGAATTTTCATAATATCTTAAAACTTTTGCTCACCTGCTTAGTTAGAAATTTGCCCGAAAGTGTTTTGACCAGCGCGAACATTTTTCAACTCGATAACAACGGATTGCTTTTTCTTTCGGTCAAAGCAAAGTAAATCCATCCGTCCGCCGTTGCCTTTGCAAACAAGTTGTCGTACTGATGCGCCGTCAATTGGAGAAACACAAAGTTCAAGGTCGTAACCGAACGGCTTGAGCAAGCCTAAATCTTCAACGAGCGCATCCTCAAGTTCTTCTTCAAGCCGGATACTTCTGACAACGGTTGTTTGCTCAACCTTTCCTAAGAATTTGCCGTAATCAGGATTGTTCTCCGTCGCCATTTGCTCCAACCGCTTCCAGTGTTCCGGCGGTATGGCATAAACGCGGCGTTGAAAATTGGCTCGATACGCGCCCCAATCGTGCAAATAAGGATTACGCATTTCTTTGAGCGTAACCGGATTTTTGAATTTATAAAGAACTCGATAATCACAACCGTAATCCCAATTATGTTCAGAAGCATAGTAATCGTCAACGATTGAATACGCATCGCTCTCAGCTTGCATTAAGTAGCCGAGGTCGCGTTTGATGCTAGAGCGATAAAGTAAAATCAAATCGCCCTTTTGAGTGTTTTTGTTACAAGTCCACCAACCCGTCGAATCGGGACTGCTTTCCGGTTCAAGTCCGCTTTCCGGGTCGAGGTCTTCGCGCTCATTACCGAACTCGTCCAAATAATGTCTTGGGTCTGTTACCCAAACCCGATATTGCCGCTCATCATTCAAGTCTGTATTTTTTTGTTTCATCATTTGAGCCGTAAATTAAAGAGAAGCTGCACAACG
>JBBRVS010000082.1:0-21934 GCA_038246645.1 Pyrinomonadales bacterium | reverse complement strand
TAGAAGTTACGCAGTTGGAAAAAGAAATTTACAGGGATAACAGGATTGACAGGGATAAGAAAAGTTTTTAGTCATTGATTTTCCTATCCTATTCATCCTGACATCCCTGTAAATTCTGCTTTTTTGTTCAACTGCGTAACTTCGCGTCTTTCGCGCCTTTGCGTTAAAAATATTTTTTAATCTTACTCGCAATTTCAGATAAATCTTTTCCGATCAAATCGGTTTTGTCCGCGACATTTTCCACTTCGTTTTGCCCGTAACCCGTTAAAACCAGAGCGGTTTTTGTTCCGGCATTGATTCCGGTTTCGACATCTACCCGTTTATCGCCGATCATCCAGCTTTGACCCAAATCAATTTGAAAATCCCGGGCGGCTTCGAGAATCATTCCGGCTTTCGGTTTGCGGCAGAGGCATTCGTCTTCGGAAATATGCGGGCAAAAATAGATCGCGTCGAGTTTTGCGCCTTTTTCGGCAAGTTCCCGGGTTAATTTTTCGTGAATTTCCGAAAGAGCTTTTTCGCCGAAAAATCCGCGCCCGATGCCCGATTGATTGGTAATTAAAATTACCAGAAAACCTTTGTTTTGCAAAGATTTAATTGCTTCTGCCGCAAACGGGAAAACCCGCAAATCTGCAGCGCGTGCGAGATAATTCGATTCTTCACAGACAGTTCCGTCGCGGTCGAGAAAAATTGCTTTTCGGGTGTTCGTTTGGATATTTTTTAATTTCCTTTAATTGACCTTCTCCCCGCAATTGACGCAGACAAAATGAGTTTCTTTGAATAATAAACCGAGAAAAATAAGCGCAAAAGGAATAATCGCGCACGGGAAAAAAATGACGAAGGCAAAAAATGTGATTGTGAACATTATGCCCATATAAACGAAGCCGCCGGTGGAAATTATTGATTTCGTGTTGATGCCGCCCGAACCGCCGCAATACGGGCAACTGGTAAAAGTTTGCAGATATTGTGTGTGAAACGGCTGAATCGGTTGAGTTGCGGGCGGCTGATTGAGCGGCTGCGTTTGATACGGCGAAAAATCGTGCTGCTGCCGGGTTTGTTCGGCAACCGGGCGCGTTTGTCTGTTTGCTTGCGAAACGCAATCGTTACAAACATCGGCTTCGTAATAAATCCGGATTCCGCATTGCGTACAATAATTCGGCATTAGTTTTTCCTTTTCCTTAAAACAAGACGCATTTTATACCATTGCCGCCACTTTTTCAAAAACTTCATCCGGCGAAATCCGCGTCATACAGCGATGATCAATCGGGCAATCGCGCAGCATACAGGGCGCACAATCAACTTCTTTCCGGATGATTTCCGATTGAAAAGGCTGTGTTGTATGTGGGTTCGTCGGACCGAAAACAACAAGCGTCTTTGTCCCCAAAGCGGCGGAAATATGCGCCGGACCCGTGTCGTTTGAAACGAGCAGATCGCAAATGCTTAAAATCGAAACGACTTCCGCCAGCGTCGTTTTTCCGGTTAACATTATCGGTTTTATATTCGTTTGTTCATAAACTTCGAGCGAAACACCCAATTCATTTTCCGCGCCGATCAAGATTACATTTGAATTTAATTCGGTTTGAAGTTTGTCGTTTAACTTTGCGTAACTGCTCGTTTGCCAACGCTTGGCGCGGGAATTGGTCGAACCCGGAACGAAGGCGATTATTTTTTTCGATAGATCAACGCCGCTTTCTTCTAAAATTTTCCGCGCATTTTCCCGTCTTTCGGCGGAAACTTCCAGTTCAAAACGCGGTTCGGTTTCCAAAACGGTTTTAGTCGCGAAAAATTTATGTTCGATTTCGGCGATCAGATTTAAATAATAAAAAATCTCGTGGCGTTCGTTTTTCCAGACGGGAATTTTTACCGCGTCCGTCAGCAGAAAACTTCTGCCTTCTTTGCCGTAACCGAATCTTTGCGGAACTTTGCCGAGTTTTGCCAAAAACGCTGATTCAAAGGAATTTGTAAACAGCACGGCAAGATCGAATTTTTTTTCGCGCCAGATTTGTGCTTGCGTAATTGTAGTTTTAAATGAAGTTTTTTCGCGCTCGAACGGCAGAATTTCATCAATAAAATCGGCATCCTGAAAAATCCCTTGTGCCCAGGTTCGCGTGTGCAGCGTAATGTCAGCGTCGGGAAAAATACGCCGCAACTGGCGAAGCGCGGGAATCGTCATCACCGCATCGCCGACCCAATTTGTTCCGCGCACAACTATTTTCATTTATCATTTATCATTTATCATTTATCGGATAAAGAAGCAATTTGGGGGTTGATTATCAAAGCAAAGCATTTTTTTTTAGAAAGCGGTATGTTAAACAAAAATCTGAAAAATTGTAGTTTTTATAATTAAACTTAATTGCCGATTTTTGATAAATGATAAATGTTAAATGAACAATGTCTTAAGTCCGTCTTCGACACTTACTTCCGGTTTCCAATCGAGTTCCTGCTGAATGAGCGACAGATCGGAAACATAATTAAGCGGAACCGGCGCGGGCAGCGGATTTTCTTCGTCAATGACAGCCTGGCAATTTGAAATTTCTTCCATTTTTTCGACAAGCTGGCGCAAAGTCAAGGCGTTTTTCGCGCCGCCGCCGAGATTGTAAAGTCCGTGCCGGATGACGGAATCGGTAAAAGCCGTAAACGCGTTGGCAAAATCCTTAACGTGCAGAATATCGCGTTTTGGAGTTCCGTTTGCCGGAAGTCTGATCGGTTCGCCCTTATTGATCGCATCGGCGTAATGCGCGACGAAATTCGGTGAATTGCCCGCGCTTATGGGCGCGTAAACGGTGGAAAGACGAAAGATACACGAACGGAAATTATTTTTATGAGCGTAGAAATCAACATATTTTTCGGCAATCAGTTTTGACCATTCGAGCGCGGATTGTCCGCTGTAAAGCGTTTCGCACGTTTCGGGAACTTCCGCATATTTATCGGCGAATCTGCCGTAAATGTCTTTGGTCGAAGCAAAAATAAAGACTGAATCTTTTTTCATCACGCGCAAGAGATTGACCGTGCCTTCGATGTTTGTCAGAAAAACTTCTTCCGCCGCGTCGGGCGATTTATCGAGAATCGCGCCGAGATGAATAACCACGTCGTAATCTTGGGCGACCTGCACGTCCTGCATATTCAGCAGATCGAAACCGGCGCGGCGCGAAAAATTGTCCGCTTCAATGAATTTAAGAAGCGAACTGCCCAAAAAACCGCTTCCGCCCGTAATCAGAATTTTCATATCTAAAAATTATAAACTCGTTTTGATCAAATTTTGTACCGATTCGGCTTTTCCGATGACGATAAGCAAATCTTTTTCTAAAATTCGCGTGTCTGCCGAAGGTTGAAAGATCATTTCGCCGTTTTTTCTGCGAATTGCGATTATCATCAAGTTTAATTTTGTACTAATATCGGTGTCTTTCAACATTCTTGTAATATATTTTGAACTATTTCCGATGGCAATTTCTTCAAAAACGAGATCGAGATTTTCCGCCACGATTGAATCCATAAAATCAGCAATCGCCGGTCTGAGAAGCGACCGCGCCATACTTTGACTGCCGATAATCGTCGGCGCGACAACGCGATTTGCTCCGGCGCGGATCAATTTCGGTTCGGCTTGTTCTTCAACTGCGCGGGCGACAATATGCAGATCCTTATTCAAATCACGCGCCGTTAAAACGACATAAACATTCGCCGCATCGTCCGCCAGACAAGATGCAAGCCCTTTGGCGCGTTCGACTCCGGCGCGGAGCAGATTATTTTCATTTGTTGCATCGGCAATTAATATATGCAGATTTTGGTCTTGGTATTCTTCAACTTTTTTTTCGTCCAGTTCCAGAACGACAAATGAGAGATTTTCTTTTTGTAAATTGTGAATGATTCTGCGTCCGACGCGACCTGCACCGCAAACGATATAATGATCTTTCAAATTTTCCATTAATTTTTTCTTACGTCTTTCTCCGAGTGCTTCCAAAATTTCCGATTGAATTATAGCTTGTGCCAAGATAGTTAGTGTATAAAGAACAGTCCCGACACCAATCAAAATAAAAAATGTGGTAAAAAGTTTGCCGCCGCGCGTTTGTGGAACGACATCGCCGTAACCAACCGTAGTTAAAGTCGTTGTTGCAAAATAAAGACTATCCAGCCACGAAGTATTTTCCAAATAATGAAATCCGAAAGTTCCGACCGCTATCAAAATTAGGATTAAAGTTACAGCAAAAATAAGTCTTCGCTGTGCAGAATCCAAAAAATTTACCGTAAATTTCATTTTTTACAAGGTTAAAGCAACTAAGCCAAATGAATCAGGCGTATATTTTTAATTTGATACAGTAACAACTCAAAATCATTTTAACAGTTAAAGATACAATAAAATAAGCAATTTAACGAAAAGCAGTGAGGTTTTATTTATTGAAAAATATAGAATTTACTGGACAATAGTGCTGTAAAGTTTATAGAATTTTACAGGGCAACCGCCGAAACTTAATTCCTCTCTAACCAACTAAATCATTTTTCAAATGGCAAACCGAAAAAAATCTCCAAATATTGTAAGAAAATCAGCACCGAAATATCGGCGACAAAACGAACGGCGCGTAAAATCCTTCAAACAACCGCCGCCGACACGGTTTCGCCGCGTTCTGCGTTTGATCTTTAATCCGCTGACTTTTTCAGTTGCGGGACTTTTTCTTCTTGTTACTTTTCTGACAGCGACTTATTTTTGGTTCGAATATTCCGATAGAATTGACATTCTCTTGCGCGGTGAGATTTTTACAAGTAATGCGGGAATTTATTCTGCGCCAAAAAACTTGAAAAAGGACGAAAATATTTCGATTGATGAGTTAAAAGATTATTTAATTTCTGCCGGATATATAGAGAAAAACCAACAAGCGGACGAATCGCGCAGTCGTTACGAAATTGGTAAAAACCTGGTTTTGATCGAACCCGGAAGTTCTGCAATTGTTGATGATAATAAAATATTTCCGGCTCTGACCGTAAAATTTAAAAAGGACGGAAAATCCGTCGAATCCATTAAAAATGACGATGATGAAAAAGACGTTGAAAAAGTTCAACTCGAACCTCAGATTTTAAGTTCGATTGCAAAAGAAGGCGACGGAAAACGCAAAGTTGTTACTTTCAAAGATTTGCCGCCGCAACTTATAAAGGCGATAACAGCAACAGAAGATCGAGCGTTTTTTGAGCATTACGGCGTTAATTTTCGCGGCATCGGTCGCGCACTTTGGCGGCGATACGACGGCGAAAATCAGAACAGCGCATTGGAAAATCAAGGTGGTTCTTCGATAACACAACAGCTTGTCAAAAATTTGCTTTTAAACAAAGATCAGACATTAGAACGCAAAGTAAAAGAAGCGTATATATCCGTAATTTTGGAAACGCGGCTGACTAAAGAAGAGATATTTACGCTTTACGCCAATCAGATTTATCTCGGACAGCAAACGGGCGTTTCGATTTACGGTGTCGGCGAGGCTTCAAACGCTTATTTTGGGAAGGATGTTTCCGCGCTGACCTTGCCGGAAGCGGCTTTTATCGCCGGAATTATCCGCAGTCCGAATCGTTATAATCCGTATAAAAGACTGGAAAAAGTTACCGAAAGACGCAATCAGATTTTGGATTCGATGACGGAAACCGGAGCGATTTCTGCCACAGAAGGACGCGAAGCGAAGGATTCTCCGCTCGAAGTTCGCAAAATTACGAGCGGCAAGGATTTGAAGGGAATGCCGTATTTTTCGCAGTTTGCGGTCGAAGAAGTTCCGAAAATCATCAGCGACCCGGAAGCCCTGCAGCATCTGCGGGTTTATACGACGATTGATCCCGATTTACAGAAAAAGGCTTATGAAATCGTCAATAAACGGCTTGAAAAATTGGAAAAGTATTTTCCGAAAAAGCCGAAGGGAAGTTTGCAGGGAGCACTCGTCGCGATCCGACCGAAAACGGGCGAAATCGTCGCTATGGTCGGCGGACGCGATTTTCTCGAAACACAATTTAACCGGGCATCGAGCGCCCAACGCCAGCCCGGTTCGGTTTTCAAGCCGTTTGTTTTTGCCGTCGCGATTAATTCGCCGTATGATTCGAGCGCGCGGGTTTTGACCGCCGCGACCGTTTTTAAAGACGAAAAGAAAACTTTTACATTCGGACGGGATTCATATTCGCCGAATAATTACGGCGACACGTTCAGCAACACGGAAATTACTCTGCGCGATGCCCTTGTGAAAAGTAAGAATGTCATCACGGTTGACCTGGCAATGGAACTGAACATCGGCAAAGTGATGAATTTTGCCGCCAAAGCCGGACTTCCGAAAGTTGAAAAAGCGTATCCTTCGATGGCTCTCGGCACGAGCGAAGCCACGCCTTTGCAGATGGCTTCGGCTTACACGACCTTTGCCAATCTCGGCGAACGCACTTCGCCGCTCGCCATAAACCGCGTCACCAACGGCGAAGGAACGACCGTCGTCGCACCGACTGCCGAGAAGAAAAGAGTCATCCAGCCCGATGTTTCCTACATTATGAACGATATGATGAAGGACGTGATAAATCGCGGAACGGCGGCGGAACTCAGAGCCTGGGGATTTAAGAATGTTGCCGGAAAGACCGGAATTGCCGGAAAGACCGGAACTTCGCGCGACGGCTGGTTTGCCGGATATACGCCGGAAATTGTCTGCGTCGTTTATGTCGGATTCGATGACGGTTCGGATTTGGGGATGAAAGGCTCTGATTCGGCAATGCCGATCTGGGCGGATTTTATGAAGGAAGCTCTGGCACAAAATCCCGAATGGAATGGCGATTGGACGATGCCGGATTCGGTTCGCAAGGCGGAAATTGATATTCGCAACGGGAGTTTGATCAGGGAACTCGGCGGATTTGAACAAACCGAATCTTCGCCGACCCCAACGCCGACACCTTTTATTTCAAATACTAATTCGGAGTTTGATTCTGAACCAGACACGGAACTCGAGCCGAAGGAAATTTATGTGACGGACGTACCGCCGGAGTTTCGCCGCGTCGAACTGTTTATCGGCGGCACTCTTCCGAATAAAAGTCTGATTCCTGCGGAAGATTTGAATTCGGAAGAAAATCCGGATTTGACCAAACCGCAAGGTTCGCCGACACCTTTTACGACCTGGGAAGATGCCCGAAAAGACTCGCCGCCGAATAAAGGAAGCAGCGAAACTTTAGAAAAAAATGTGTCGGTTTCGGTGTGTGATTTTACCGGAATGAAGGCGGGCGAATTTTGTCAGAAAAAACATCTGAAATCCTTCAAAGAAAGCGAACAACCGAAGGAATTTTGTAATATCCACATCTATCCGCCGAATTAGGACGGGAACGACTGGAGCGCAATCGAGCCGATTGCGCTCCAGTCCTTTTATTGAGCGAAACGGCTGTTTTTCCACCAATCAATCGTGCGGCGCAAGCCTTCTTCCAAATCTATCAGAACTTCATAGTTTAAGTATTCTTTGGCTAATTCGTTTGCGGCTTGCGAATGTTTGACGTCGCCTTTTCTTTCTTCCTGATATTCGGCTTCGACTTCCGTTTTTCCGGTGATTTTTTTGAGAACCGTCAAAAGTTCGTTGAGTGAAATACGTTCGCCGTTTGCCGCGTTCATTACTTGCCCGATGCCTTTATCGGTTTGCGCGGCTCGGATATTGGCATTAACGACGTTGGCGATATATGTAAAATCGCGCGATTGTTCACCGTCGCCGTAAATTACGGGAGTTTTGCCGCCCATCAGCGCGTCTATAAAACGCGAGATGACACCCGAATATTGTGAAGACGGATTCTGACGCGGACCAAAAACATTGAAATAACGCAGGCAGATCGTTTCAATATCATAAACGCCGGAGAAAACCTGACAATAATACTCACCCATCAGTTTGGCGGCGGCATACGGCGAAAGCGGTTCGGGGCGCATTGTTTCAACTTTCGGCAAGGTTTCCTGATCCCCGTAAGCCGAACTCGAAGCCGCGTAGATCAAGCGTTTGACGTTTTGTTTTCTGGCGTTGCAGAGCAGATTAAATGTCGCGTTAACGCACGCCTGATGCGTTTCCTGCGGGTTTGCCACCGAACGCGGAACGCTCGGCAGAGCCGCTTGATGAAAAACTATCTCAACACCTTCGAGCGCTTTTTTTAATGCCGAATCATCATTTAAATCGCCTTCGACAAAATCGAAATCGCCCGATATTTCTTCAAGATTTGCCCGAAATCCGGTCGCAAAATTATCAATGATAATTACTTTTGCGCCTTGTTTGAGCAGTTCATCAGCCAAATTCGAGCCGATAAATCCCGCTCCGCCCGTAACCAAAACTTTTTCTGTAAATGACATATTTTTTAAGTAAAATAAAAGCAGTAAAAATGGTAAAAAGTGAAAGCGTGAAAATGTGAAAATGTGAAAAAGTTTATTTTACTCAAGAAACAAACGTCTATAAAAAAAAAAATTATTTTGCAGAAAAAATATAAGCCGGAATTAACAAACACATTTTCACATTTTCACATCTTCACATTTTCTATCTTCCAACGCCGATGTATTCAAATCCCATTTTACGCATATCACCCGGTTCGTAAATATTGCGTAAATCAGCGATTTTCGGTGATTTCAAAAGCCTTTTGACCTTTTCCATATCGAGTGCGCGAAATTGATTCCATTCGGTCAGGAAAACCAGAGCATCCGCGCCGTCAATCGCATCGTATTCGTCCGTCGCATATTCAATATCGGGCAGACAATGTTTCGCCTCATCCATCGCCACCGGATCAAATGCCTTTATAATTGCACCACGTTCCTGCAATGCTTTAATGATATCCGTCGCCGGAGATTCGCGCATATCGTCGGTTTCCGGTTTAAATGAAAGTCCTAACACACCGATTTTTTTACCCTTTAAATCACCGACGAGTTTTTCGATTTTCGGAATCATCGCCAGACGCTGACGTTCATTTGCCTCGATAACCGCGTCAACGATCAAAGTTTCAACACCGAAACTATCGGCAACCGTCGTCAAAGCTCTCGTATCCTTCGGGAAACACGAACCGCCGTAACCCGGACCGGGATGCAGGAATTTACGCCCGATTCGATTGTCCATTCCCATTCCGCGGGCAACATCGTGAACGTCGCAGCCGATTGCGTCGCAAAGATTGGCAACCTCATTGATAAAAGTGATTTTTGTGGCGAGAAAGGCGTTTGCCGCGTATTTGATAAGTTCAGCCGCTTCGAGCGAAGTTATCACAATCGGCGTTTCGATCAAATAAAGCGGACGATAGAGGTCTTTCATAATCGCGATCGCATCTTCTTCGTTGCTCCCGATAACAACTCTGTCCGGGCGCATAAAATCTTCAATTGCCGCGCCTTCGCGCAAGAATTCGGGATTTGAAGCCACGCCGAAATTTGTTTCTATTTTCAAATTTTCCGAAACAAAATTTTTCAGCCATTTGCCCGTACCAACCGGAACGGTTGATTTTGTCACCAAAACTTTGTAACCGTTCATTGATTCGGCAATGTCTTTTGCCGCTTGCCGATAAAAACTCATATCAGGCGAACCGTCTTCTTGCGGCGGAGTTCCGACCGCCAGAAAAACAACTAATGCCTGTTCGACCGCCGATTTGATATCAGTTGTAAAATGAAGCCTTTTTGCTTTGACGTTTTTTTCGACAACCGTATCCAATCCCGGTTCATAAATCGGGATTTCACCGTTATTTAAGCGATTGATTTTGTTTTCGTCAACATCCACACAGGTAACTTCGACACCGAATTCGGCAAAGCAAGCACCTGTTACTAACCCTACATAACCTGTTCCAATAACTGCTATATGCATATAAAAACATTAAAACCTTAAATACTAAAATATATTGTTAAATAATTCACAAACCTATAAATAACATTGCGGGTCAAGTTTAAATAACGTGACCCGCAATGTTTCTAACTCTTATTTTGCTTTTGATATTAACGATTCGGACTAACTACAATAACTCCGCCACCAATATCAACATCATTGTCTTTTCCGCTCAGATATACGGCTGCACCAACTGCTCCGGCAGCAGCTAAAAGGATAGCAACTAAAGCACCGGTGCCAATTCCCGCAATAGGAACAGGCGCACCCGTTCCCGGTTTTAAGCAGGGCTGACAGCCGGTTTGCGACGGATTTCCGATTGAAGCATCCGTTCCGGCAGCAATTTGCTTATCTGTTGAACCGTTACGCAGCGTAACAAGTCCGGTTGTGGTTTCGACAAATGTCTGCGTACAACGAGCTGTGTCGCCGCAACCGACATCTATGCTAAATGTATTTGCTTGTCCGGCATCGGCAATTACAGTTGAATTTTTTGTAGTAAACGATGTGGCAATTCCGGCTTTATTGGAAACGCGAATTTTGCCGGAATCGAGTGAACCAACAATACTGTTGGCGGTAAAAGTTAAGGTCAAGGTCGAATCTGAAAGTATTTCTACGCGACCATTGCCTCCTAAGTTAATAATTGCAGATGAGTTTGTGCCTGTAACAATGGTGCTTCCCGAGTTAATTGTTGCGCTGGAAACAACGGGTTGTCCATTGACCGAAACTGTTCCATTAACAGTAATTTCACCCATTCCGTCGTTCGGAGCGGCTAAAACCGTCATTGAATATACACACAAAACAGCAACGGCAGTAAAAAATGTTATTGATTTACGAATCATACTTGTGCCGAGCATTGATTAATTTCCTCCTGTATCAATCCTGAATAAAAATAAAAGCCTTTTCTATTATACGGTAAATTTTCGTTACTTCAAGAAAAGGTTAGTAAAAAAAATTAACGGGACGGGCTAACAACCGTTACGCCGCCGCCTAAATTGAGATCATTGTTGCTTGTTGTTGCCGCTATAACAATGCCAGCCACCGCACCGCCAAAAATTAAAGCCCAGATAAACCAAGCACTGCCGCCGTCATTATCATCATCGTCCTGAGCTTTGGCACTGCCGGCAGTGGCAGATTCACCGGCGTTTAAAGTCACGATCTCACCGCTAATCATTTTAATATTGACTTTGTTTTCGGCATTTAAAACCGAAACCGTTCCGGCAAGCAACTCGCCGTTGATTCCGTTTTCGCTGAAAGATAAAGCCAAAGTAGTGTTTGGAGCGAGTTTAATATTACCAATCTTTCCTAAATTTATGGTTGCATTCGTATTTTCAGGGGTTGCAATCGTGCTGGAAGAAAAGATCGAGCGACCGCTTTGAGCAGTTTCTCCATTCACCATCACACCATTTAAATTATTTCCACTAACTAAAAGCTCTCCGGTAACTTTTTCCGATCCGGCTAAAGCGACCATCGAGTAAGTTGCAATTGTAGCAACAATTAAGCACAACGAAAGTGCTTTGCTTCTCCATTCTTTGCTATTCATAATTCTCCTCTTGTTTCGCGTTGATGTAATTATTATCAAAAAAATCAAACCTTTGAATCTTTTACACGAATTGTTTCTTGATGTCAATAAAAAGTTGGTAAGTATTTCAAAAATTAAAGCTAAAGTATTATTGACTTTACGAAATTTCATTGACTTTAATTTTGTATATATTTATATCATAATTTTATGTATCTTTGAAAGTTTAATTGTGAAAAAAAACATTATATTACAAAAATTACGTGATAAAGTTGAAATTAGATATTAAATTTGATTGGATTGAGGCTAGAAATTTCTATGCAAATTATAGTAATTAAAATTTTTTTAGCAGTAAATTTTATTTAAATTTAGGGACAATTTTGGAAAATATCGGTATTCGTCTGAGCCTATTTCAATTTCCGAAAATGCGAAGTGAAAATCAGGATGAATAAATAAGGTTACTTCAAAGAAAAAACTCGGAACTAATTTGGCAAATTTGAATTTACGCGGTTGTCTGGTGGTTGCTTTAAGACGGGACGGAAAATTAATTCCGCCAAATGGTTCTACTGTTATACGCAATAATGATATTCTTACACTTTTGGGTGATTCCAAATCGCTCGAAAATGCACAAAATAGATTGCAGTTTTAGGAGTTTGATAACTGCGCTTTCAAACATTGATGAATGAAATAATTTTAGCAACCGATCTGGGCGGGACAAATTTGCGAATGTCGGCAATCGACCGCAATGGTGAAATCCTTTATCGCACAAAAAGAAGTACGCCGAAATCGGATGTGGCGCACGAAATTGTACTGGCAATCAAAGAGGCGGCAATCGAATGCCGTGAGGCGGTTAAAGAACTCGGGGTTGTCAGGGCGATTGCGGCGGCGGTGCCGGGAACGGTTAATTCCGAAAAGGGAATTATCTTGAAAGCTCCGAATGTTCCGGCTCTCAGCGGTTTTCGGATTGCCGCTACTTTGGAAGCCGAACTCGATTTGCCCTGCTTTTTGGAAAATGATGCAAATGCGGCGGCGGTCGGAGAAAACTGGTGCGGAGCTTCGAGAGGTTTTAAGAATTCTATTTGTATCACGCTCGGCACGGGCGTGGGCGGCGGCATAATCATTGACGGGAAAGTTCTTCGCGGAGTTGACGGGACAGCCGGAGAAATCGGACATATTTGCGTCGAACCGTTCGGTGCGCCGTGCGGTTGCGGCTCGCGCGGCTGCGTTGAACAATATGCTTCCGCCACGGCAATTGTTCGTTTAACGCGCGAAATCGGATTTCAGTATCCGAAATCCGCCTTGCCCGATAAATTGCATCTGTCTTCTTTAGAAATCTATGAAGCGGGGCAAAACGGCGATGAACTGGCTCTGGAAGTTTTCAGAAAACAAGGTTTTTATCTCGGCATTGCGCTGTCCGGTTTAATAAATGTCTTAAACCCTGAAGTCATTGTGATCGGCGGCGGCGCGGCGGCGGGTTGGGATTTGTTTATGCCGCAAACTCATTTAATAATTCGTGAACGCACTTATAGAGAACCCGGCGAACGTGTTAAAATAGTTCGTGCGGAAAAAGGCGACGACGCAGGAGTTTTGGGCGTTGCCCGCCTTGCTTTTGAAAAAGTATCGGAATTAACTTAAATTTCGTCATATTGAAAATGTCTTTTGTTGTTTAAAATTTTAATATCGGACTGAAAAATATGGATGTTTATCAGAGAGTTTTAGTAAAACTTTATGAAGTAACAGGCGGAAAAGATTCGCAAACAGTTGACTTAAAAGAATTGGTAAAAGGCTTGGGATTTTTGGGAAATTATCCCGATATTTTCAAGCAATTAAGCCGACAAGGGTGGATTGCCGAAACCAGACGCTCCGATGTTGTCAGCATTACGCATTGGGGAATAAAAGAAGCAAAAAAAGCCGGAGTCAGTTCGGGCGGAGAATCCGAATCGCTGAAAATTGTTTCAAGAGAAACCGAACGCTTAAAATCCGACGTGAAACAATTTTCTATTATGCTTGACGAATTTTCTGCCAATAAATCAAAAGAAAGTTTTCAGAGTTTAGAAAATGTGTTCGGGCAATTGGTGGACGCGGTTGGTAAAATAAAAGACAACGTCGAGTAGTTCGCTTGCCAATTCCGCACTATTTAAGGTATGATACTCGTTTCCTGCAATGCGTAGGAGCGTGTGCTGTGGGTTTCGCGCCCACTTTTTATTTTGCGTTAAAGAAAATGGGAAAACAGTCTATCGAGCAGAGAGTCCGGGAAATCGCCGCGCAGGTTGCCGAAGAAAACAATCTGGAACTCGTTCATAGTGAAGTGGTCGGCGCGATTAAAAACCGGACGATTAGATTTTTTATTGACAAACCCGCAGGGGTTACGCACGAAGATTGCGCGAAAGTAAGCAGTCAGGTCGAAAATATTCTGGACGAAGAAGATTTTATCCCGACGGCTTATACTTTGGAAGTTTCATCGCCGGGTTTGGAACGCGGTCTGTACAGTCTGATGGATTTTGAAAAATTTACCGGAAAAGCGGCTCGTCTTAAAACTTATCAAGCTATTAACGGGCAGAAGAATTTCAGCGGAAAGATTGTCGGTATCGAAGACGGAGAAATCGTTTTTGAAGATAAAACGATCGGCAGTATGAAAATTTCGTTTAGCGCGATTGCCAAGGCTAATCTGGAAATTGATTTAGAGGAAGAATTTAAAAGGGCAAAAGCCGTCGAATAAAGGTTTTTTGCATTTAATAAATATATGACAACCATCGGACAAAGCATCGAAGCATTGTGCAGTGAACAAGGTCTCGACCGTGATTTGGTCATCGAGGCGATGAAGGAAGCGGTCAAAGCCGCTGCCCGCAAGCAGTTTAGAGCGCAGGATAAAACCGGTGAAAGTATCGAAGTCGAATGGAATAACGAAGAAGGCGTGGTCGAAATTTCGGCGCATAAAACGGTTGTGACCGAAGTCGAAAACCCTTCGACCGAACTGTCTCTCGAAGAAGCCGTCGAACTGACCGGCGATAATGAAATCGAGGTCGGCGACGTTTTGCTGATTCCTTTACCGACCGAAGAATTGGGGCGCATTGCCGCGCAAACGGCGAAACAGATTTTAGTGCAAAAAGTGCGCGAGGCGATTCGTGAAAAAGTCTATGACGAATATATTGATCGTGTCGGAACTTTGATAAATGGTGTCGTTAAACGATTTGAACGTGGAGATTTAATTGTTGATCTGGGAAATAATCTTGAAGCGATTTTGCCGAAACAGGAACAGCCGCGCAGCGAAACCTGGAATCAGGGAGAGCGCATCCGCGTTGTCATTGATGATGTCACGAAGGAACTCAGAGGTCAGCAAATCAGAGTTTCGCGCTCTTCGCCGGAACTCCTCAAACGGCTCTTTGAAATGGAAGTTCCCGAAATTTATGATGAAACGGTTGTCATCAAATCTGCGGTTCGTGAACCGGGCGACCGCGCTAAAATCGCCGTTACCTCAAATGAAAAAGACGTTGATCCGGTCGGCGCGTGCGTCGGGATGAAGGGGTCGCGGGTCCAATCAATTATCAAGGAATTGCGCGGCGAAAAAATTGACATTATCGAATGGTCGGATGAACCTTCGGTTTTTGCGGCAAACGCTCTGAGTCCGGCAAAGGTCAGTCAGGTTCGGATTACGGATATCAACAACCGCAAAATGGAAGTGATCGTCAATGAAGATCAACTTTCGCTGGCAATCGGCAAACGCGGTCAAAATGTTCGGCTGGCGACCAGACTTGTCGGTTGGGATATTGACATCATCAGCGAAGACCTTCTGAAGAAGGAAATTGCACTGAAAATGGGTAAAATGATGGCGGCGGGCGAGGCAGTACCGATCACGGCTCTGCAAGGCGTTTCGGTGACGCAAGCCGATACTTTAAAGGAAAAAGGCATCGAAGATGTCGAAAAATTAGCCGAAACTACGGTTGATGATCTGGTTGAATTCCTGGACATCAGTCTTGACGAAGCCGAAGGAATTCTTTCAGCCGCGAAGGAAGTCGTCAAAGCAAAGTCGGCACAGGCTGACAGCTTGAAAGCGACTGAAAAGGCGGCGGAATCGGATGAAACCGAATCAGAAGAAACGGCGGAAGTAGCGGAAGCGACTGAAACGGAAATTGTCAAAGAAGAAACGGAAGAAACCGAAATCGTTTCGGAAGAAACTGAATCAGTGGAAGAAACAGATGAGAATTCTGTTAAATAATAAGAAGAAAATTTGTAATTTATGAATTAAGCGAAAATAAAAATCACAAAATTTGTTTAATCGTAAATTGCTGTAATTTGAACATATATACGAGAAATATGGCAGTAGGAAAAAAAGTTCGGGTTTACGATTTAGCAAAAGAACTTAAACAAGATACGAAACGCATCATTGAAGAACTGCGTCGCGAAGGCGCAGATGTCAGTGTGCCGTCTAATTCCGTCAGCAAGGAATTGGCAGAAAAAATCAGTAACAGATATTTCCCCAAAGCTGAAACAACCCCGAAACGCACCATCAAAGTAATTAAAAGAGCTGCTGAACCGGTTAAAACGGAAGAAACTCCAACCGCCGAAGCTGTTTTTGTTGCGCCTCAAGAAGCAAAACCGTTTGAAGTAAAAGAACCGACTATCGAAAAAGTCGAAGCTCCGGTCGTTGCCAAAGAAACGCCGCAAGTTCCGACCCGTCAGATCAAAGTTTTAACAAAGAAAGCTGTCGAAGAAAAAACGGAAGAAACCCCGATTGAGATTGAAGAGAAAAAGCCGGAAATTGTTGAAGAAAAAGTAGAAGTTCAACCGGAAATACCGACCGAAGTTGAAAAGGTCGAAGAAATTGCAGAAACCGAAGAAATTGAAGAAACGACTCAAGTCGTTGTCGAAGAAAAGCCGGCGGAGAAAACAAACGGCACTTACGTCAAAAAACTTACCGAAAGAAAACCTGTGGAAACTCAAACACTAGCACCCAGAACCGGAACTCAAGTTAAGGTTTTAACATTAACCAAAGAATCGCTCGATAAAGGAATCAAGCCGGGCGACCGTGTCGTCAGCGATACGCCGACCAAAACCGGCAAACTCAAAACCGACCGGACTAAACAAAAAAGAGAAACACGCGGCACCGGCAGCAACGTTCCCGCCGGACGAAAACCCGATTTACGCGGAACTCCGGGCGAAACCTCGACTCCGAAAATTACTTATACACCGCCCGCCGACCAGCGCAAAAAGTTCGGTCGCGGCGGCAAGAAGGGCAAAAAATTCGAACCGCAGGGCAGGTTTGAAGAAAGAGAGTTTGCCGCGCCTCGTCCGAAATCAATCGAAGAACGTATCATTGATCAGATCGGCGATATTAATAAAGACAGACTCAAACAGATTCGCCTGACCGAAGGTGCGACGATCCGGGAATTTTCCGAAGCCCTCGGCGTGACGCCGCGCGATATTGTTCAGCTTCTTGTCAAACGCGGCATTTTTGCCACGCTCAATCAGCCGATCGGCGAGCCGATGGCAAAAGAACTGGGTGTGAACTTCGGTTATGAAGTCAGTTTCGTGCCGTTTGAAGAAATGGTTATCGAACAGGAGTTTGAGGAAATTATCGCGGCGGATGCCGATGATGAAGAAGTTTCGCGTCCGCCGGTCGTCACCGTTATGGGACACGTTGACCACGGTAAGACTTCGCTTCTCGATGCGATTCGCTCGGATAATGTCGCCGAAGGCGAAGCCGGCGGCATTACGCAGCACATCGGCGCATACAGCGTTTTTGTTGATAACCCGGACAATCCTAAGGAAAAACGCCGCGTCGTTTTCCTCGATACGCCCGGACACGAAGCCTTTACGATGATGCGTGCGCGCGGTGCGAAAGCGACCGACGTTGTTATTTTAGTTGTTGCGGCGGATGACGGTGTGATGCCGCAGACGATTGAGGCAATCGAACATTCGAGGGCGGCAAAAGTACCGATGATCGTGGCGATCAATAAAATTGACAGCCCGAATGCGAATATTGACAAGGTAAAACAGGAACTTGCCGGACAGGGTTTGCAGCCGATTGATTGGGGCGGCGAAACGGAAATGGTCGAAGTTTCGGCTAAACAACGCACGAATCTCGACACTTTGCTCGAAACCGTACTGTTATCGGCGGATATTTTGGAACTCAAAGCCAGCCCGACGCGGCGTGCTTCGGGCGTGGTTCTCGAAGCGAAACTCGATAAAGGTCGCGGTTCGGTGGCGACGGTTCTGGTTCAGCAGGGAACTCTGCGCGTCGGCGATCCGTTTATTGTCGGACAGTATTACGGCAAAGTTCGGGCGATGTTTAATGACCGCGGCGGAATCGTGACGGAAGCACCGCCGGCAACTCCGGTCGAAGTTCTCGGTCTGCAGGGCGTTCCGCAAGCCGGAGACGTTTTCCAGGCGGTTTCCGATATTGATAAGGCGCAGACGATTGCCGGACAAAGGCAAATGCAGGCGCGTCAATTGGCAATGCTCAAGACGACGAAACGCGGTATCGAATCGCTCGGACTGGCGGAAATCAAAGAACTGCTCGTCGTTCTCAAAGCCGATGTTCAGGGTTCGGTCGAAGTTTTGCGGTCAACGCTCGAAAAACTTTCAACCGAAAAAGTCAAAGTTCGCGTCATTCGTTCCGGTGTCGGAGCGATCAGCGAATCGGACGTTTTACTGGCTTCGGCGACGCAATCGGACAACGATGCGATGGCGGTCGTCATCATCGGTTTCAACGTCAGACCCGAATCGAGAGCGGCGGATGTCGCGCGGCAGGAAGAAGTGGATATTCGTCTGCACTCGATCATTTACAAAGTCGAAGAAGAAATTACGGCGGCGATGATCGGAATGCTCGACAAAATCGAGAAGGAAGAAATTCTCGGAAAAGCCCTCGTGCAGGATATTTTCAAAGTTTCGAAAGTCGGAACGATTGCGGGCTGCCGCGTTACCGACGGGCTTATTCGCCGACAGGCAAAGGCGCGGCTGATCCGCGACGGCGTGGTGATTTGGACGGGCGATATTTCATCGCTCAAACGCTTTAAGGACGATACCAATGAAGTTCGTCAAGGATTCGAATGCGGTATCAGCCTGGTTAATTTCAATGACATCAAGGTTGCCGATGAGATCGAAGCCTATATCATCGAACAAATCGCGCCGACAGAACTGTAAAGTCTAGCGAGTCAAGCGAGTCTAGCGAGTCTAGCGAGTCAAATGAGTCTAAGACTTATGACTCGATTGACTCGCTAGACTCGACAGACTCGCTTGACTATAAAAAATATGCGTCGTTCAGAAAGATTGTCAGAAGTCCTGCGTGAGGAAATAACCGAAATTGTCGGTTACGAGCTCGAAGACCCGCGATTGATCGCCGTTACGGTGACAGAGGTAAGAGTCTCGGAAAATCTGCGCGATGCCAAAGTTTTTGTCGTTGTTCAGGGTGATGAAAATGAAATCAAGGAAGCGTTAAAGGCTCTGCAAAATGCTGCGGTTTTCGTCCGGCAGCAAATTGCCTTAAATCTCGATCTCAGACACGCCCCGCAGATCCATTTTGCGCGGGATACGGTCGAAGAAAATGCCGCTCGAATTGATAAATTGCTCAAAGATATAACATAAGGGAAAATTTTTTTGAAGGAAGGCTTGAAAAACGCCCAAGTTTTTCAAAGATGTAATTAGTGTTAAGTCAAGTAATTGAAGTAATTGAAAATAAGCAGAATTTTGCCATTACCACGCACGTCAGACCGGACGGCGACGGTATCGGCTCTTCTTTAGGTTTATACTGGCTCTTGCTTTCTTTAGGCAAAAACGCCGAGGTTTTGTTGCGCGACGAAATTCCGTCTTCGTACAAAGACCTTCCGGGCGCGAGCGAAGTTAAAAAAGTTGCCGAAGTCAACGGAAAATACGATGCGATCTTTGTTATCGAATGTTCCGATATAGGTCGTCCGGGCATCAGAAATCTCGAAAATCAGTTAATCATAAATATTGACCATCATTCGAGTTGCGAGCATTTCGGCAACGTCAATTGGATTGATGCGACCGCTTCGGCAGTCGGCGAAATGATCTATAATCTCTGCAAAGCAATCGGCGGTAAAGTTACCAAAGAAATCGCCGAATGCGTCTATCTCGCGCTTGTTACCGACACCGGCTCGTTTCATTTTCCGAACACAACCGAAAGAACTCTAAAGGTCGCCTCCGAACTGGTTAAAGTCGGCGTAAAACCCGCCAAAATTTCCGAAGCTGTCTATAACGGCTATTCGTGGAGCAGAATTGATCTGATGCGGCAGGTTTTGGCAACGGTTAGACGCAATGAGAGCGGAAACGTCGCCTGGATGCGGCAAACTCTCGAAATGTCCGAAATTTCCGACTCGGTTGACGGCGACAACAACGGTTTCGTCAACATTCCGCTTTCTGCCAAGGAAATACAGGCAGTCGTTTATATGCGCGAAGTTCAGCCGAATGCTTTTCGCGTCAGTTTGCGTTCAAAAGGCAATATCAATGTCGCCAGAGTTGCCGAAAAATTCGGCGGCGGCGGACATAAAAATGCGGCGGGCTGCCGCCTCGAAGGCGATTGGGACGAACTGGAAAGCCGAATAGTTACGGCAATGCTTTTCGCCGTCGAAAAAGCGGACGAAAACTTTGTCGAAAACGAATTGCTTTCAGCTTAAATTTTCACCGCAGAGACGCAGAGACGCGAAGATTTTTAAATCTAATTGAATGTTTAAAGAAACTCCTGAAACTCAAAAAACAAATTTGATAACAGAAAAAACAATCGGTTGTGCAATTTCTGTTCATCGCGTTCTTGGTCCGGGACTTCTAGAATCAGCTTATGAAGAGTGTTTGAGTTATGAACTAAGTCAAAACGGATTAGAATTTAAGCGACAAATTCCTTTACCTGTAATTTACAAGAACGTAAAACTCGATTGCGGTTATCGAATGGATTTAGTAGTAAATGATTTAGTCATAGTCGAGATAAAAGCGGTCGAAAGAATTATCCCCGTTCACGAAGCCCAACTACTTTCGTATTTAAAACTGTATAACAAAAAAGTCGGACTTTTACTAAATTTACACGTCACTGTTTTGAAAAGCGGCATCAAAAGAATCGTGAACAATTTATAAAAAAACTCCGCGTCTCCGCGTCTCTGCGGTGAAAATAAAATCAAGGGAAGGTTACAAAAAAATGGCAAAAGAAAAGCGTTACAAATGGCGGCGTGAGGATTATCAGGAAAAGACGAAAGGTTTATTGATCGTCAACACGGGCGACGGCAAAGGGAAAACGACGTGCGCCATCGGTTTGATGGTGCGCGCCGCCGGACAAGGTTTGAAATGCTGTATGATCCAGTTTATGAAATCGAAAACCGACCGCTACGGCGAGCATTTTTCGCTCGAAAAGCTCGGCGTTGAAATCCACACGATGGGCGACGGTTTTACGTGGGACACCAATGATCCGGCACAAGACATCAAAACTAGCGAAGAAACCTGGTCATTATGCGTCGAAAAAATGCGAAGCGGCGAATATGATCTCTTAGTTTTCGACGAACTCGTTTATGTTCTCGATTACAAATTCCTCGATCTGGACGCGGTTTTAGAAGAAATCAAAACCATCAAATCAAACCAACCCGCACTTCACATCGTCGTTACAGGCAGAAACGCGCCAGAAAAACTCGTTGAAGCGGCGGATCTGGTCAGCGAAATTAAGGAAATAAAACACCCGTTTCACGCCGGAATCTATGCACAGCAGGGAATCGAATTTTAAGTTTTTTGTGCTAAACTGTGAAAAAAACATTTTGAGGTAAATATGATGTTAGCCGAAGTCGAAGAAATCATCACCGAAGAAGATGAAAGAGAAATGCCTTCGTTTAATCACAGTTATATTTGCAAAGAAATCTTACGACAATTGTTTCAGGATGAGAATAATGATGCTTTTCCTGCATTAACTCTGGATATTGATAACGGAATTATTCCCGACATTAGCGTTTATTTAAGAAAACAAGTCAAACCGGATTTTTTTAGGGATTTTGCGAAATATCCCGAAATTCCGGTTTTAGCAATCGAAGTAATTTCCGCATCACAAAATATTCAAACTTTGCTTGAAAAGGCTGAAACTCTAATTAAAAACGGTGTCAAAGCGGTTTGGACGATTGAACCGTTTAGCAGAACTGTTTTTGTAACAACCGACAAAGGCGAGGAAATCTTTCATAATCAAACAGTCGAAAGCGAAGGCATCAAGGTTGATTTCAAGAGAATTTTTGGATAACACGAAGTACTCTGTAAACTAAATTTTCGAGTGTTCGGAGTCCTGCCTTTAGGCGGCTTTTTCCGCCGCGCTTCGCTGGCGGATGCCGCGTAAACGCGGGACTCCAAACTTATTTCAAACGCCTTAAAATTTAATTTTATTTTGGCAACTCGGTGTAAGAATTTTTCAAACTCCGATTTTCGGGCAAATATCTTCCAAAACACATTCATCACATTTAGGTTTTCTTGCCTGACAGATTTGCCTGCCATGATAGATCAGCCAGTGCGGGAACATTACCCAGTCTTTTTTCGGCACTAATTTCTCCAAATCCTTTTCGATTTTTTCGGGCGCGTTTTCAACGGTTAAACCGAGCCGGTTGGAAAGTCGTTTGACGTGCGTGTCAACGAC
>JBBRVS010000081.1:0-22051 GCA_038246645.1 Pyrinomonadales bacterium | reverse complement strand
TGCGAAACGTGAAAATATGTGTCGAGTAATGAATTAGCCATCGTAACTGTCTCTCCTGCTAATATCTTACCAATCCATAAATCACTTGTCGCTACCGCACCGAGCGCAAAAGCTCCTTTTGCAATAAAATCCCGTCTATTCATTAGCTTAACTCCTTACTTTTAATAAATTTATGATTCCGATTAAAAACGACTGATTGTTTCACAAACGTAACTTACGCAGAAAATATAATTTTGGTTTCGTCTGAATTTAAGTGCCACAAAAGCCTTAAAAAGAAGACACCATCGAAATGTTTTTTGTGACAGGGATTTTATTTTTTTGGATTTTTAATCTTTCAATTAAGGGCATTAAAACGCCTTAAAATATATCTGCTGACCGCGCTTCTTAAACGGACGCCGGCTGACAAGGACGCCCGCGCTCCAGTCATTTTTCTGTTTTTGAGTAACTTCCAGTAAGTGATTAGTGAATGATTATTCTGTGTTTAAGTTTAGTAAAGCGCAGTAATTAATAATATGATAACTCTTTGATAAGATTCATAAAAGACGTTGGCTTTTTTATAACTAAGCAGATAAGAAAATTTTTGACGGTTTATTAAAGGGAGCGAAAAGTTATTATCAATCTTATATTTGCCGGAGTTTGACTCGCATTCTTGACTTTTACCGTTTGCCTTACTGCTTATACCGTTTACCACTAGAAATTGTGCATTGGTCAGTAGCGTCGGCGTGAGCCGAGGCGTTATCCCTGATGAGCTAATTGACGCAGTTGCTTACGCAACCGCTGCTGACTTAATACACAATTTCTAACGGGAAAGCGTATTATTAGCCTTTAACTATTTGAATAATAAATATATGGAATGGAAAATTTTTTGGACGGCGTTTGCCACTCTTTTTATAGCGGAACTCGGCGATAAAACACAGCTTGCCGTCATTACGATGACGAGCAAAACGAATGCGGCGGTATCCGTATTTTTGGGCGCGGCTCTGGCTCTGGTTCTGGTGACGCTTTTGGGCGTTTTGTTCGGTTCGTTTATTACGAGTTATGTGCCGACCGAATGGCTTCAGCGAATTGTTGCCGCGGCGTTTATTATTATCGGCGTGCTGATGCTTTTCGGAAAAATATAGATGTACCGCCGTCCGTCTCGGCGGCTGTCGCGGCGTGCGTCCCGCCACCGCTTTTCGTTGAAATTCAGAGATTCGTTAATTAACGCAAAAACGCCGCCGGGACGGACGGCGGTACGTTTTTTTTGAAATTAAATCTCACTTTTCCCCAAAACTGCTTTATTTTGTCAGGCACTTCGTTTTATTATTTTAGTATCCAAACAAACATCGGGTTGTAAAAAAAATGAAAAAACGAATCGCGCTGTCGCTGGCGGTTTTAATCGCCGTAGTATTTTTTGCCTATCAGCAACCGGTTGAAAGCAAAAAAATTCAAACCACAAAAAAATCTCGATCAAAGGTTTTTACCGAACTCACGCCGCAAAATGTCAAAGCCACGGCATTCGGCATTTCGGAAAAAGTCAGCAGTTTGGCACCCGCCCAACCCGAAACGGGAAAATCGAGCAAAAGAATGGGACGCGCCGAAGAACAGGCGCGCACCGTGCCGAACCGAATTCCCTTTCGCAACCAGATCGAAGGCGCGGCGCACGACGCGGACGCATCTTTGGCAAATTTAACGGGCGCACAGATGCCCGCGCCGACGCTTTCCTTTGAAGGAATTTCGAGCAACGACAATTTTGCCGCCTACGGGTTTCGCGTTCTGCCGCCCGATACGAACGGCGATGTCGGGCTTAATCATTACGTGCAATCGGTCAATTCATTAACACGCGTTTTCGATAAAACCGGCAACCCGCTCACGCCGCCATTTAAGTTAAGCAGTATTTTCTCAACGCTCGGAACGCCGTGTTCGCTGCGCGACGACGGCGATCCGATCGTGCTTTACGACACGCTTGCCGACCGCTGGCTGCTGAGTCAGTTTTGCAGTAATTTCCCGCCGTTTCGCCAGATGATCGCCGTCTCGCAGACGAGCGACCCGACCGGCGCGTATTACGTTTATGAATTCGTAATGCCGAATAACAAAATCAATGATTACCCGAAATTCGGCGTGTGGCACGACGCTTTTTATATGTCAACCGATGAATTTTTCGGCGGCGATTACGCCGGTTCGGGCGCATTTGCCTTTGACCGCGAAAAAATGCTGACGGGCGACGCGTCGGCAAGCTACATTTATTTCGATCTGGCTTCGCCGACGACCGTGAGAATCGGCGGAATTTTGCCGACCGATCTGGACGGTTTTAATCCGCCGCCAAGCAATGCGCCGAATGTTTTCGTCGGCTACACGGCGACCGAATACGGCGACGGGCAGGACGCACTGCGCCTTTTTGAATTTCACGCCGATTTTCTAAATCCGAACAATTCGACCTTTGCCGAACGCGCGGAAAGTCCGCTGGCGGTCGCTTCATTTGATCCGACGAGCGTTTTCGGGCGCGAAGACATTGCCCAGCCCGCGCCGGGCGAAAAGCTCGATGCGCAATCCGACCGCTTAATGTATCGCGTCGCTTACCGCAATTTCGGCACACACGAATCTCTGGTTTTTAATCAGACGGTGCGCGTAACGCCGGTTGAGCAAATCTACCGCGGCGGAGTTCGCGTCTATGAACTCCGAAAAACGAACGGCAGTTTCAGCATTAATGAACAGGCGACCATCGGCGATTCGGAGGTTAGCCGCTGGATGGCAAGCGCGGCGCAGGATCGGCAGGGAAATATCGCCGTCGGTTACAGTTTCGGCAGCGGGGAAAAGAAACCCGCGATCATCTATTCGGGAAAACTCGAAAGCGAACCGACCGGAACTTTTCGCACCGAAAACGAATTAATCACCGGAACGGGCGTGCAGAAAGCCTTCGGTTTTCGCTGGGGCGATTATACGGCGATGAATTCCGATCCGGCGGATGATTGCACATTTTGGCTGACAAATCAGTATTACACTCAGGAAAGTCAGGACGAGAGCGATTTCGGCTGGCTGACGCGCATCGGCGCATTCAAATTCGCCGAATGCGTTCCGGCGCAAACGACCGGAATTAAATTTACGGTTTTAAATGCCGTTACTCAAGAGCCGATCACCAATGCCCGGATCAAACTTTTCCCGAATCAAAACCAAAGCATTGCTCCGTATATTCGCTTTACGCGCTCTGACGGCAGCACCGAAAGAATTGTTGTTCCGCCGATTTCCTACGCTTATGAAGTTTCCGCCGCCGGTTATCGTGCGAATAGTGCGGTTTTTACGGTAATGGGAAATCCGCCCGGTAATACGGAAAATTTTCTCGTGACGCTGCCGCCGACCGCCGTTTTGCAAACGGCAGAAACGGAAATTACGGCGGAAAGCTGCGCCGTCAATAATGCGGTCGAACCGGGCGAAACGGTTTCAATAAATATCGCGCTCAACAATACGGGCGAAGTCAATACGACTAATTTAACCGCCACGCTTGTTTCGGGCGGCGGCGTTTTAAATCCGTCCGCGCCGCAAAATTACGGCGCGGTAATCGCGGGCGGCGCAAGCGTTTCGCGCTCCTTTACCTTTACGGCGGGTGAAAACCTCAATTGCGGCGATGTTTTAACGCTTGTTTTGCAATTGAATGACGGCGCGGAAAATCTCGGAACGGTCTCGATAAATCTGCAAACGGGAACGCGGCGTACGGCTTTTGCGGAAGATTTCGATAATTTCCCGCTTCCCGATCTGCCGCCCGGTTGGACGACAAGTGCGACTGGCGGGCAATTGATCTGGAAAGTTACCGAAGTCCGTTTTCAAAGTCCGCCGAGCGCAGTTTTTTCGCCCGATCCGCGCTCCGTCGGTTTGAATCAACTCATTACGCCCGTTTTTCAAGTGCAGACAGCGAATGCCGAGATCAGTTTTCAAAACTGGTATGAACTCGAGACGACGTTTTTGCGCAACAGACTCTATGACGGTTCGGTCATGGAAATCAAGATCGGGGCAAATGATTGGCAGGATATCGAAACGGCGGGCGGCGTGTTTTTATCGGGCGGTTACGACGGCGTGATTGATTCCTGCTGTCAGAATCCGCTCGCCGGACGGCGCGGCTGGTCGGGCAGAAGCGGCACGAATCAAACTTCGCAGTTTATTACTTCAAGAGCAAAACTTCCCGCTGCCGCCGCCGGACAAAATGTGCAGATGCGCTGGCGTGTCGGCACGGACATCGGAGGTTTCCGCGAGGGTCAATACCTTGACGATATTGTTGTAAATGACGGTTTTGTGTGCAGTTGTCAGATTTCGCAAACGACGCGTGCACCGTTTGATTTTGACGGCGACGGGAAAACGGATTTGAGCGTTTTTCGTCCTTCGGATGGGGCGGACGCGCCGGATTTTCTGATCGAAAACAGTTCGAATAATTCAAACACGGGCGCGGCTTGGGGAAGTGTCGGCGATGTCGCGGTCAATTCCGATTACGACGGCGACGGCAAAACCGACTTCGCCGTTTTCCGTCCTTCGACACGCACATGGTTTGTTCTGAGAAGTTCGGGCAATACGATTTTTACGATAAATTTCGGACTTGCCGGAGACAAACTCGCGCCCGCCGATTTTGACGGCGACGGCAAAACGGATATTGCCGTTTATCGTCCGTCGAGCGGCGTTTGGTATATTTGGCGAAGTTCGGACGGACAAACGAGCATCACGCAATTCGGTTTGAGCGAAGATTTGCCGGTTCAAGCGGATTTTGACGGCGACGGCAAAGCCGACCTGAGCGTTTTTCGCCCGTCGAGCGGTGTCTGGTATGTGTTGAAAAGTTCGGATGGAGATGCCGGAATTGTGCCTTTCGGCTTAAATGGCGACAAACCCGTTGCCGGAGATTTTGACGGCGATTCAAAAGCGGATTTCGCAGTTTTTCGCCCTTCGGACAGAATCTGGTATATCTTGCGAAGTTCGAAAGGCTTTACCGCCATACAATTCGGTTTGAGCGATGATAAACCCCTTCAGGCGGATTTTGACGGCGACGGCAAACGCGATTTAGCGGTTTATCGTCCAAGCACGGGAGTTTGGTATTATCTGAAAAGTTCGGACGGGAATGTTGTATCTAAACAGTTCGGAACAAACGGGGATACGCCCGTTCCTTCGATCTTCGTCTATTAAATTTTGCTTAATCTTTAATTTTGCAATACATTTATTAGCCGAATTGTGTTAAAAATTTAAGTTACCGACAATTTTACATCGAACCCCCGATTTTTAGTTCAAACAAGGAAATTATATTTAATGAAGCGTTTTTATTTGAGTTTAACAGGTGTTTTTGTGCTTGCCGTCTTTCTGGCAATCGGTTTTCAAACAGATGCGGAAAGCAAAACTTTGGAAGGCGAAGCAAGCTTTGTTTCGCCGCATTTGGTAATCAGCCAGTTTAAGACCGGCGGCGCAACTTTTAGCGATGAGTTTATCGAAATTCTTAACACAAGTTCCCAAAGTGTTGATTTAAATGGCTACCGCGTCGTCTATCGCTCGGCAAGCGGCGTGAATGATGTCAATTTTGCCGCCTGGACAACGAGTACCATTATTCCGCCGGGCGGGTATTATTTGATTGCTTCAAATAGCTACACCGGCGCAGTTCCGGGAGATTTTGTTTTCAATACATCTACTTGTCAATGCGGACTCGCTGCCGCCGGCGGCGGAATTGCCATCCGTTTCGGCGCGGCAAATACGGGCGTAGTTATAGATTCGGTCGGCTTCGGTTCGGCGACTAATATGTTTATCGAAACTGCCGTAACGAATGCGCCGCCGGTAAACTCGGGACAGGCGCGAAAAACCGGCGGCTGTCAGGATACGGACAATAATTCGAGCGATTTTGAAACATTAACGCCGTCTGTCCCGCGTAATTCAAGCACTGCTCCGGCAGCTTGCACCGGCGGCGGCTCAACGCTTCTGGCAAACGGCGCCGCAAGCCCGACGACAGTTGCGCCGAACGCTTCGACGCTTTTGACGGTTTCGGTCTTTCCCGCGACCAATCCGTCAAGCACGGGAATTTCCGTTACGGGAAACCTAACCAACATCGGCGGTTCGGCAAGTCAGCAGTTTTTTGACGACGGCACGAACGGCGACGTTACGCCTGCCGATAATGTCTTTTCATATTCGGCGACAATTCCCGGAAACACAGGCGGCGGTCCGACGAGCGTTTCGGCGACGGCTTCCGATGCCCAGGCACGCAGCGTTAATGTCACGATAAATCTGACGATTGATGCCGCACCTGCCGGAGAAAACCCTCTGCTTTTGGGTAATCCGTCAAATGCGACGACCAATACCGCCAATGAAAACAATTATCTGATGACCAAAGCGCAATACTCGCTTTCCTATAACCGGAGCAACGCAACGGCAAATTGGGTGGCGTGGCGATTAGACAGCAGCTGGATCGGCAGCGCACAGCGGCAGGACGATTACCGCCCTGATCCGGCATTGCCGGCGGGTTGGTATCAGGTTTTGGATAATGATTATTCGGGTTCGGGCTATGATCGCGGACATATGACACCGTCGGGCGACAGAACGCGCTCGATTCCCGATAATTCGGCGACGTTTTTAATGACGAATATGGTTCCGCAGCTTTCCGCAAATAATCAAGGTCCGTGGAATGATTTTGAAAATTACTGCCGTTCGCTGGTCAATCAAGGCAATGAAATTTATATTTTCTCGGGCGGCGCGGGCAATGCCGGAACGATCGCGCAGGGCAGAATCGTCGTTCCGCAGGTTACCTGGAAGGTTGTTTTAATTATCCCGAACGGAAACAACGATCTTGATCGCGTCAATAAACAAACGCGGACGATTGCCATCATCGTGCCGAATCAGCCGCCGCTCAACAGCGGAACGCCGTGGCGCAGTTTCAGAACGACGGTTAAAGCGGTCGAGGCTCTGACGGGACACGATTTTTTCTCGAATGTTCCGAAAAACACCCAGCAAATAATTGAAAGAAGAAGAGATTTACAATGAAATTTTTGACAACTAAATTATTTTTATTTTTAGCGTTTTTTGTCTTTACGTTCGGCGTAAACGCCCAGAAAGAACGCACTATCGCCGAAGTTCAGGGCGAAGGCGATATGTCGTCCTTTCAAGGAAATGCAGTGCGCTTGAAGGGAATCGTCACGGCACGTCTGCGCGGCGGTTTCTTTATTCAAACGCCCGACGCGGAAATAGATAATAGTCCGAAAACTTCCGAAGGAATTTACGTTTTCACAAAAAGCGAGCCGACATCGGAAGCGACCATCGGAAATCTCGTTTCGGTGACGGGACTGGTTGAAGAATTTCGCCCGAAAACTGCGCCTGACGCTCTGCCGATCACCGAGCTTTCGATGAGAAAGAACGTGGACACGATCAAAGTTATTTCTACCGGAAATGCTTTGCCGAAACCCGTAATTTTATCGGCGGCGGATTTCGCACCGAATGATTTCGGTCAACTCGAAAAATATGAAGGAATGCGCGTTTTCGCCGAAGCTTTAACCGCTGTTTCACCGACCGACGGCAGATTCGATATTAAGACCAATACTTCCGTTTCCGACGGCAGATTTTTTGCAGTTTTAAAGGGAACGCCGCGAGCATTTCGCGAACCGGGAATGGATGTTCACGATTATTATTCATCGAAAGATCGTGATACGTGGAAAAAAAATCACCCGAAGATCGCGCTTTTCGATTCAAACCCGGAAGTTCTCCGCATTGAAAGCAGTTATCAACTCGGCGCACAGACGATTGATGTAACGACAGGCGCGGAAATCAAAAACTTGAGCGGCGTAATGCATTACAATTACGGCAAATACGCGATTTTGACCGATGTTGACAACAAAGCGACAATTGCCGGTTTTATCAAATCCAAGGCTCTGCCCGAATTAAAAGCGAATCAATTTTCGCTTGCCGGAATGAATCTCGAAAACTTTTTTGACGATGAAGACGATCCGGCGATCAAGGAAGACATCGTAACACGCGAAGCCTTTGAAGGCAGAATGAAGAAAATCTCGCTGGCGATCCGCGATTATCTGCGTTTCCCGGATGTTATCGGCATTATCGAAGCGGAAAATCTGGCAGGTTTGAAGAGACTCGCCGAAAGAATTAACACCGATGCGGTCGCCGCCAAACAGGAAAATCCGAAATACGAAGCATATTTGATTGACGGCAACGACGGACGCGGAATTGATGTCGGATATTTGGTCAAATCGGCGCGTGTCAAAGTTCTCAAAGTCGAACAATTGGGCAAGGACGAAAAGTTCAAGAATCCGAAGGATAAAGGCGAAGATACTTTAAATGACCGTCCGCCGCTGATGCTTCAGGCGGAAATTACCGATCCGCGAACCGATAAACCGTTTGCGATAACGCTGATTAATAATCATATGAAATCTTTGCTCGGCTACAACGATCCGAAGGACGGCGGTTTGCGCGTGCGGACAAAGAAAAAAGTGCAAGCCGAATTTCTTGCCAAATTTGTTCAGGAACGCCAGAAGGCAAACCCGAACGAAAAGATCATTTTGCTCGGCGATTTCAACGCATATCAATTTAATGACGGAATCACCGACATTATCGGCACGCTCAAAGGAACGCCTGCGTCAAAAGAGGAAGTTTTGATGGCTTCGGAAGATATTGTCAATCCCGATCTGATAAATCTCGTTGATCTGATCCAGGCTGATCAAAGATATTCATATTCTTACGACGGCAACGCGCAGACTCTCGATCACGTTTTAATCAATCAAACATTGCGAAAACACGTGGAAGGATTCGGGTTCGCCCGTCTTAACGCCGATTTTCCCGAAATCTATCGCAACGATCAAACAAGAGTCGAAAGATTTTCCGATCACGACGCGGCGGTCGCATATTTTACTTTTGACGAAAAAAAATAATGTAACGCCGTCCGTCCCGGCGGCTGGCGTGAATGCGTCCCGCATTCGCGTTTTGAAGCTTTAATAATAAATCAAACTTGCCGGCGGGACGCTGGCGGAACAGCCGCCGGGACGGACGGTGGTACATTTTTATGAAAAGACGCGAATTATTAAAATCTGCTGCCTTGCTGCCCTTTCTGGGAAGTTTTGTTTTCGGCAAAGGAAACAACAGCACTCAAAAAAGTAAAAAAATCATCAAACCGAAGCGGCTTAAACAAGGCGATACGGTCGGCGTGATCGCGCCTTCGAGCGGACTGCCTGCGGAAGATTTTGATAAAGCCGTGAAAAATTTAAGCGATCTGGGTTTTAAGATAAAGATCGGAAAATACGCCCGCGCGAAAAACGGGTTTCTGGCGGGAACCGATAAAGAGCGGCTCGAAGATCTGCATTGGGCGTTTTCCGATTCGGAGATCAAAGCCGTCTGGTGCGTGCGCGGCGGATACGGCGCATCGCGTATTCTGCCCGCGATTGACTACAATTTGATCAGAAAAAATCCGAAAATATTCATCGGTTATTCGGACATTACCGCGCCGCACCTGGCGATTTTTCAAAACACCGGACTCGTTACGTTTCACGGTCCGGTCGGCACATCGAATTACTCGGATTATACAAAGAACCACGTTCTGAACACGCTGATGAGTCCGACCGAAAAATACAAAATCGAACTTTCCGAATATAACAAAACGCAAACTTCGAATCTTTTCAAAACCGAAGTAATCGTAAAAGGAAAGGCGAGCGGCGAACTCATCGGCGGAAATTTGAGCCTTTTATCGGCAATGGCAGGAACGCCTTTTGCGCTCGAAAACTTAAAGGGAAAAATCCTTTTCATCGAAGACATCGGCGAACAGCCGTACCGCGTTGACCGAATGCTCACGCAAATCAAACAAAGCATTGATCTACGTGAGCTTTCCGGCATCGCGCTCGGCGTTTTCGAAGACTGCAACCCGAAAGATGCCGCGACGCAATCCTTGATCGAAGTCTTAAAAGACCGCCTCGGCGATCTCGGGATTCCCGTCATTTACGGACTTTCCTTCGGGCATATCCGCGACCAATTCACCCTGCCGCTCGGCATCAAAGCCGAACTCGATGCCGAAAACGCCGTTATGACTTTCCTGGAAACTTGTGTGATTTAACGTGAGGCGCGACATAAGCCGTCGAAGACGGCAACATATTTTAGCCCATAACGCTAGTTATGGGAACAGTTAGTGAAGTATTTTAAGCCATTGAAAATGGCTTTATCAAATTTCTAATCATTTACCCATAACTAGCGTTATGGGCTACAAATATATCGTCGGTTTCACCGACTAAATACGAATTTCTTTCGTCGCGCCTCACATTCGTTTAATAAAACCCGGGCAAATTGTAGAGTTGCTTTCGGATTTGTGAAATACAAAAAATTAAGCAGAAAAGAAAATGTTTTAAGGTTTATTAAAAGGCGCGAAAAGTTATAATAAACCTTATATTTGCCGGAGTTTGACTCCCATTCTTTACTTTTACCTTTTGCCCTTTTACTTTTGCCTTACTGCTTACAGATCGGCGCGTTCGGAAAGTTCGAGCCAGCGCGTCGTATCGGCTTCGAGTTTGTTACTTAATTTTTGCTGTTCGGTGATAAGTTCGTTCAGTTTATAAGCGTCGGTGGCAAATTGAAGTAATTCCTTTTCGATTTCCGCCAGACGGTTTTCCGAACCGGCAATTTCCGTTTCGAGCGTTTCAAATTCGCGCTTTTCTTTGAACGAGAGTTTTTTCGGCGCGTCCGTTTTTAAATCAGCCGGATCATTTTTTACATTTTGCACTCTTGCTGACGCGCGGTTTTCTGCCATTTCGGATTCTTCGCGTTTCGTAAATTCCAGATACGCCGAATAATCTCCGGCAAAACCGCGAATTTTCCCGCCCGGTTCAAACTTAAAAACCGAATCAATCGTCCGGTCGAGAAAGTAGCGGTCGTGGCTGACCGCGATCAATGCGCCGGGAAAATCGTCAAGGTATTCTTCCAGAGCAATTAATGTCGGGATATCGAGATCGTTGGTCGGTTCATCAAGCAGCAAAACATTCGGTTCGCTCATTAAAATCCGCAAAAGATAAAGCCGGCGCCGTTCGCCGCCGGAAAGATTTCCGATGAAGGAGTATTGCGCGGCAGGCGTAAAAAGAAATTTTTCGAGCATCTGCGAAGCGGTGATCTGTTTGCCGCCGGCGGTCGTCACGTATTCGGCAACTTCTTTGATATAATCAATTACGCGCTCGGTTTCATTAAGCGCGCGGCTTTCCTGATCGTAATAACCGATATTAACGGTCTGCCCGATTTCGATTTCGCCCGCGTCCGCTTTTGTTCTGCCGGTAATAATTTCCAAAAGCGTAGTTTTCCCCGAACCGTTTTCGCCGATAATTCCGATGCGGTCGTCGCGCTTTACGAGATATGAAAAATCGTCAATCAATTTCAGCTCATCGTAGGCTTTGGAAAGATTGTTTATTTCGATAATTTTTGAACCGAGCCGCTTTGCCCCGATGGCGATGTCAATTTCGGCTTTGGCTTTTTCCTTCGGCTGAGCCATCAGGTCATATGCGGCGTTGATGCGGTGTTTCGATTTGCGCGTTCGCGCCTTTGCGCCGCGCCGCAGCCACGCCAGTTCTTTTTTGATCAGCTGTTCGCGCTTGTGCCCTTCGGTCGCGCGAAGCGTTTCCTGCTCTTCTTTTTTCTCCAGATAATACGCGTAATTTCCGTTAAACGGCTGAACTGCGCCGCGGTCAATTTCAAAAATTCGATTCGTCACGCGGTCGAGAAAATACCGGTCGTGCGTTACGAGCAGCAGTGCGCCCGTGTATCTTCGCAGATATTCTTCCAGCCATTCGATCGTGTCCGCGTCGAGGTGATTGGTCGGCTCGTCCAGAATTAAAATATCGGGTTTGAAAATGAGTTCGTGCGCGAGCGCGACGCGCTTTCTTTGTCCGCCGGAAAGCATTTTCATTTTTAATGAAGTGTCTGTAATTCCGAGTTTGGTCAGAACCGTTTTCGCGTTCGTTTCGATTTCCCAACCGCCGGAAATTTCCAGTTCGTGCTGAAGATCAGAAACCTTTTCGAGCAGTTTTTTATTAGAACCGTCCAGTTCCAGATCGTGGCAGGCGGTTTCGTAATCGGCAATTAATTTCATCACGCCCGAGCTTGCCGCAAAGATCGTTTCGAGAACGGTTAGTTCGTCATCAATGGCGGGATTCTGCGTCAGATACGCGAGAGTTTTCCCCTGTGCGCGGATGATCTTTCCGGTGTCGGACGACTCCGCGCCGGCAATGACGCGCAGAAAAGTCGTTTTTCCCGAACCGTTTGCGCCGATAATTCCGATCTTGTCCGAATCTTCAAAACCGATGGTGACGTTTTCAAAAAGCGGTTTGATACCGTAATTTTTGCTGACATTTTCGAGCGAGAGAATATTCATATAAATCAATCTAACTTTACTGAATAACAGCCGTATAGCCAAATCAGAAATAAATGTATTGAAAAACGCTTGGTAAAAGTACCGCCGTCCGTCTCGGCGGCTGTCGCGGCGTGCGTCTCGCCGCCGCTCTGCGTTGAAATTCAAAATATTTGATAGTTAAGAGACACCGGCGGTACAGCCCTCGGAACGGACGGCTGTACTTTTAGTCATTAATTCTAAAAACAGGTTTGTTTAATCGGCAAATTTGGTAAAGTAAATTAAATAAAGCAGATGAAAACTTTCGATGAGAATTCTTTAGAAAGCCTTGCCGACACGAAAAAAACTTTGGTTTTAGAAAAAGCGCGGGCAATTGTTCTCGAATACGGTTGGAATACGACTTCCTATCAGATTCTCAATCCGGGAATTAATCGCTGGTTTGCTTCTTCAAACAATGCGGTCGTCGGTTTTGTTTCCGCAAAAGGCGTTCGCGTCGTTGCCGGTGCGCCGATCTGTTCAAAGGAAAATCTAAAAGAAGTTGCCGGCGAATTTGAAATCGACGCGGCGCAAAACAAGGAAAGCGTCTGTTATTTTTGCGCCGAATCGCGGCTCGAATCAATTTACGCGCAAAGCAATAATTACGCTAAATTTCTGCTCGGAGCGCAGCCCGTCTGGAATCCGAAAAATTGGGCGGAAATTACCGAAAAACATAAATCTCTTCGCGCCCAACTCAGTCGTGCGCGAAATAAAGATGTCAAAATCACGGAATGGACGAGGGAAAAAGCGCGTAATAATCCTTTATTGCTTGAATGTCTGCGCGAATGGCTTGATTCAAAAGGCTTGCCGCCGCTTAGTTTTCTGGTCGAACCCGATACGCTTTCGCGTCTTTTCGACCGGCGTGTTTTTGTCGCGGAATGTAATGAAAAGGTCGTCGGATTTTTGCTTTTGTCGCCCGTCGCACAGCGCAACGGCTGGCTTTTCGAGCAGTTTATACACCGACCGGGCGCACCGAACGGAACGGTCGAATTGATGATTGATAAAGCGATGCGCGTGATTGCGGAGGAAAATTACGATTACGCAACGCTCGGACTCGCGCCGCTTTCAAGTCGTGCAAATGTCGCGCCGTTTCAAAATCCGCTCTGGCTCAGGTTTCTGCTGGCTTGGATGCGAAAACACGGGCAGAGATTTTATAATTTCGACGGACTCGACGCATTCAAAACAAAACTTCAACCGGAAAAATGGGAACCTGTTTTCGCGCTTTCAAACGAGCGGCGCATTTCGCCGAAAACTCTTTATGCCATCGCTTCGGTATTTAGCGGCAATGCCCCGTTTCGCTTGATAGTTGGCGGTTTTCGGCGTGCTCTGTGGACGGAAATAAAATGGCTCAAACAAAAGATCAAAAGAAAAACAGTTCGCGTGAAACAACTTTCAAAATAAAATCAGAAATTATACAATGCCCTTTTAATCAACATTACTTTTCTTGAATTTTACTCAAAGGATAAATTTATGATCGTTAAAAAAATTTCGTTCGCCATTGCGCTTGTTTTTATATTTTCCGTCGCACTTTTTGCAAAATCGGATTTCGTCACCGTTAGAGGAAAACAATTTTTTATCGGCGATAAACCGTATTATTTTATCGGCACGAATTATTGGTACGGGTCGCTGCTCGGCTTGCAAAAAGATAAAAAACGCGGCATTGAAAGGCTTCGCAAAGAACTGGATTTTTTGAAGAAAAATAATGTTACGAATCTGCGCGTTCTAGCCGGCGCGGAAGGCGCGGGTTTGATTAACGGCGTAACACGCGTCGGTCCGGCGCTGCAAACCGAACAGGGAAAATTTAACGAAGAAGTCTTGGACGGACTCGATATTCTACTCGCCGAGATGGGCAAACGGAACTTATGGGCGATCCGCCGATGGAAGAACAAGGCTTGAACACCGTTTTCGACAGCGACAAAACGACCTGGGCGGTTATCAATAAATACTCGAAAATGCTTTAAAATGGACAACTGACAATGGACAATGGACAATAAAAAGAAAACAATTGTCCATTGTCCATTGTCCATTGTCCATTGTCCGTTACTTGATGCCGAGAACTTCGATAATAAAAACGAGCGTCGCATTTGGCGGAATCACGCCGCCCGCGCCGCTTGCGCCGTAACCGATTGACGGCGGAATTATTAATGTCGCGTGATCGCCGATATGCAGGTTTTGCAAGCCTTCATCCCAACCTCTGATAACCATTCCCGCACCGACCGGAAATGAAAAAGGCTCGTTTCTATCGAGCGAACTGTCAAATTTCGCGCCGTTCGTTAAAAGTCCGGTGTAATTGACGATAACATTGTCGCCCGATTTTACCGCGTCGCCTTCGCCGCGTTTTGTAATGATATAAATTAATCCCGATTCGGTCGTAACCGCATTATTAACTGTGTTTTCCATATTCTTAAATCTTAACAAATTTTTGCTTTCGGCAAATAATGCGATTTTGAAAATTTCGATTTAAACGGATTTTTTTTTGAATTTTACGCTAAGCCGCCGCCAGTTTTGTAAAATCAACGGGCTCGGAAGCGCCGGAGATGACGCGGTTGCGCCCCGCTCGTTTGGCTTCGTAAAGCGCGGTATCGGCGCGGCGGAGAATGGATTCGATATGCCGGTCTTCGGCGGTCAGCCCGGCAATACCGAAACTGGCGGTAATTTTTATCTTTTCGGACAAGAATTCGAGTTTGGCGGCGGCGATGGCAAGGCGCAGATTTTCGGCGACCGTTTCCGCATTATCGGCACTTGTCGAAGGCAGGATGACGGCAAACTCTTCGCCGCCGAGCCGCGCCAGAATATCTATATTTCGTAAAGTATTTTGGCAAATGCGGGCAATCTCGGTTAAAACCCGGTCGCCTGCCGCGTGTCCGAAAGTGTCGTTAAAATACTTGAAATGATCAATATCTATCATAATGACCGCCAGAGAATTATTAAAGCGTTTGGCGCGTTGGAGCTCTTTCGTTCCGGTTTCAAAAAAATACCGGTTGTTATAAATTCCGGTCAGAAAATCGGTCGTTGCCATTTTTTCCAGATTCGACTGCGCGATTTTTAATTTCTGCTGAAGGCGTTCTTCATTTAAGATGATATAAACAAAGGTCATCGCGATCGAGAAGATGATAAAGGTCAGGAAAAACACCGATTGAATCCAATCGGGCGTGTATAGACTTTCCAGATGCGAGAACTTCAGAGTTAATATCGAGCGCAAGATCAAGGCAAGACCGAGAAAAACATAGAATCCGGCGGCAAATTTATATGTGAAATTATTTTTCTGCTTAAACCTGCGAACATAGACAAAAGCATTGCCTCCGCAGAGCAAAGCAACGGACAGAGAAGCCAGAATAATGCGGAAGATCACCGCATTATTGGCGGAATATGTAAAATAAAATAAGAGCGCAGAAAAGACGGCAAAAAATCCGAGACTGAAAATTTTATTATCGGCAAGCCTGAGAAATTTCCGACTGCCTTCCGTCGCCAGCAAAAAGCTTCCGGTAATCAAGGTGTTTCCGACAATGATCGTAAAAAAATCGGGAATTACATCGCGCAGGCTGACCATAAAAAATCCCGCCGCCACCATAAAATTGGCAGTTACCCACAGCCCGAAACCCGGATAGGTTTTCGATCTCCGCCAAATAAAACACAAAATAAAGCTGAGAATCATTGTTACCAGCATTAATGTGAATGAAATTGTTCGTAAATCTAAAAAGGTGGAAGACATATAGGACCAATGCAAAATGAAAAACGGATAACGGATAACGGAAAATGGAAAATGGAAAATGGAAAATTGTAAGAACATTCATAAACCGTTTCAATTTCGATAGTTAAAGAAACCTTTTAGAATTTTTATAATGAAACCATTCATCATTTACAATTCACCATTAACCATTAAGAATCCGTATCTTAAAACTTTTGCTCGAGCCGCTTATGGGATTCAGACTTTTGACCATCAAAGAAAAATTAATCTGAAGGGAATCAACACTCAGTAATTGCCGGAAGCTTTTGTCAGGAATTCAAATCAGCCGGTTTTTCGGCTGACTCAAGTTTAACAAATTTTAACTCGTTTGTGAATAAATTATTACGCACATTTTACGCTTGATTTATAAAGCAAAAAAAACGCAGGATTCTCGAACGCATAAAAACAGATTGCCGGATGATCAAAGTTTCTTAATTCATAAACGCCAATCCTTTGGGTTTTAATCCGTGTTTTTAATTCTACTTTGTCAGATTAAGTTTGAAACTTAAAATCAACGAAAATTAGCCGCAGATTTTCGCAGACGGACGCAGACAAATCGAATGAAATTGCTTAAATCCGGGAAAAATCAGCGTTTATCCGCGTCTAATTTTTAATCTGACAAAGTAGAATTAGTTATCTATCTTTTTAACTCGTCTTCGATCAAAGCCCTCAGATCGGCTTCGCTAAAACGCGCCAATCTTCTGCCGTTGACAAAAAAGGTCGGCGTTTGCCGGACACCGAGGCTTTGTCCGTCTTTGTAGTCGCGCTGGAGTTTTGCCTGAAAGCGGTTTTCCTTAACCGCGCTGTTTACCTTTTCGACATCTAATCCTAATTCTTTAGCATATTTATCAAAAAGCACATTAATATCGGGCGGCGGCGCGGCGGTCGGCGGTCCGTGTTTTGTTCCCCACTCAGGTTGTTTTTGAAACAAATAATCCATCGCCTCCCAGTATTTTCCCTGTTCGCCGGCGGCTTCGAGTAATGTCGCCGCCCGCAGCGAATTCGGATGCAGCGGCATATACCGGACGACCAGACGAATCTTGCCGTCATACTGCGCCATAATTCTTTTGACAACCGGCGCAAAAGCCGCGCACGATTCGCATTCGGGGTCTAAAAACTCGACCAGCGTAACGGGCGCATCCGCCGCACCGAGCGTCGGGCTGTCGGGACGCACGAGCGTTTCGGGATTAAAGGACGGTTTGCCGCCGCCGGTGTTGGTAGTGCCAGTTACGCGCTCGTTCTGCACCGAACTTCGATAATAACTCGCGCCGACGACCGCGCCGATAATAATCAGAACGGCAATCACGCCTAAAAGTTTGACTTCTTTTTTCATAAATTATTCCTTCTATTTTATTGGGAAAGATTTTTAATTAACCCAAGTTGCCGGTTATAAAATTTTTAATTTTTTTACCGCGAAAAACGCGAAAAACGCTGAAATTAATGTAAAGCTAATCAACAATTCTTTCTTTTTTCGCGTTTTTCGCGTTTTTCGCGGTTAATATCTATAATAATCTTCTTAACTAGCATCTGTGGTTAATTTTTCTTCACCCGCCGATCTATAAAACACTAAACATAATGCAATAAGAATAAACGCCGTCAGAGACATCAGCGGAATCGTAATAAACCCGAGCCATTCGATCTGCACGGAAGTACAGGAAATTCCCTGTGTGCAGGGCGTAATGCTGTCGGGAATAATGCCGTAATACAGCAGATTGTGATAAACGGCAATTATCAGCCCGCTCAAACAGACGGGCAGAGCATAAAACTTCACGCGCCGATCATTCATTAAAATCCCCGCGCCGATAATAAGCACGAGCGGATACATCGCAATGCGCTGATACCAGCACAAAACGCACGGCGGCAATTGCATTACCTCGCTGAAAAAAAGACTGCCGACCGTCGCCGTCAAAGCAATCGTCCACGCCGCATAAATCCACACGGCAACCGGTTTAGTTTCCTGCACAATTTTGGTTTGTTCCGCTTTTTCCATTTCTTTATTATAATTTTACACATTTTACAGTCAAAAAAGCGACTTGTCAGAAAACAGATGCCGGACATTTTTATAAAACCCTTTTCTCGATTTATTTTATCACTTAAAAATTTGTTCTCAAATAAACCAAGAAATAGCATAAAATTCAGTTATAATTTATAAACAATGCCGCAGCAAGACGCTTATCATAAGAAAATTATCGGATTTGGGCATTGCCAAAGACTTTCATTATTTTGGCTTACAATACTTTGCCTTTTCAAAAGTTAGACGAGTTTATTGTAGTTTGACGGAAAAACAATGAAAATGTTGTAAAATTGCAACTTGAAGTAATTAAATATGTCAGCAGTTTTAGAAAATACCATCTTAAAAACTCCAAAAACAAATGGCGTAAAGCCTCGCTTAATCACCGTTGCCGAATACGACCGAATGATCGAAGCCGGAATTTATACGGAAAATGACCGCATCGAATTGCTCAACGGTGAAATTATCGAATTTATGCCCAAAGGACCAAAACACACTTCGGCTAATTCCAGACTTGTCAGATTTTTTATCCGATTATTCGGCGAAAAAGTAATTGTTCGCGGTCAAGACCCGATTTGGTTGGACGGAATTTCCGAACCCGAACCTGACATTGTGCTGGCAAAATGGAATGAAACCGAATACTCGGAAGGTCCCCCGACTCCGGCAGACATTTTTCTCATAATGGAAATCTCCGATACGACTTTAGCTTACGACCGCGAAACCAAATCTAAAGCCTATTCACGCAATAGCATTCGGCAGTATTTACTCTTAAATCTGCAAAATGAAACCCTCGAAGACTTCCGCGAACCGGGCGAAGACGGCTACCAATTCAAACGAACCTTGAGAAAAGGCGATTCTCTGAATTTAGTAGCATTTCCAGAAATTGAAATTAGCCTTGATGATTTGTTTTGACATCTGCAAAAAATAACTTCCCGATTGCCGATTCACCTTTTTGACACGCGAGTTTGTAATTTTCACATTGCCGGAAATAATTACCCGTCCGCTTCGCGTTATACGAAGAAAACACGAAGTAAGAAAAACTTAAACTATTGTCTTGCTTCGTGAAATCTTCGCGTAAATTCGTGATTTATTTCTTATTTTTCCTTTGCCCGGAATCCCGATACAATTCACCGTAAAAATCCACGCTTCGGCTTTTGCTTCAAATAAATTCCCGACGGTTTCTTTTATCATTCGGGTTGAGTTTAGAATAATATGAAATCGCGTAGATTTTGTAGTATAATTCGATTTTTGAGGTAATAAAGTATGTCTGCAATCTTAGAAAGAACACTTCCGAAAACCGAAGTTTATCAAAACGGACAAGTCTTTAACGCCAGACTCATCAGCGTCAAAAACTATGACGAAATGATCGAACACGGAATCCTGACCTCTGACGACAAAGTTGAGCTTTTAAACGGAATAATAATTGAAAAAATGCCGAAAGGAATAAAGCACGCCGCCATTAATGATTTGGTTGCCGAGATTTTCAGAGAAAAATTAGGAAATCGAGGTATAATTCGCAATCAGAATCCGGTAGTTTTAGACGATTATTCCGAACCCGAACCTGACCTTGTTTTAGCCAAACCGCCGCGTGAAATTTATCTTGAACGCCATCCGACTCCCGAAGATATTTTGTTGATTATTGAAATCTCTGATTCCACACTCGGACGCGACCGCGTAACCAAAAGTCTGGCGTATGCCAAAGCCGGAATTCAGCAATATCTCGTCTTAAATGTGCAGGACAATTCTGTAGAAGATTATCGCGAACCCGCCGCCGACGGTTATCAATGGAAACAAACTTATCGCACAGGCGACAAATTTAATCTGACCGCGTTTCCCGACATCGAGATAAATGTTGAGGATTTGTTTTGACTTTACCAACGCTTTTGCTTCAAATAAAAATCTGTGGTGAAACAAAAAGTCGTGTTAAAATACGATTCACTTTAGATTTATTATTGAAGGTATTTTATGGAACTAACAATTTCGATTTCCGAACAAATTGGAAGTATTTTGCAAAAACGGGCAAAAGCCAAAGGTCGTGATATTAGCGATTTGGTCAAAGATATTGTCGAAGACCAAGCACTTACGCCGACGCTTGATGAACTTCTCGCTCCAGTGCGTCAAGAGGTTGCGGATAAAGGTATTAGTGAGAATGAAATAGATAATTTCATGTATTCACTTCGCAAGAAAGTCAGAGATGAAAAGCGAAGTGCCGATAAATCTTAATGCCGCAAGATAAAATTAAAGCTATTTTCGATTGCAATATCATTTGGCAATCGTTTTTCTTTGGTAACGGTGTCGCGGCAAAATGTAAAAAGTTGGTTGATGATGAAATTATTACGCTTTTTCTGAGCGGCGAAGTGCTTGAAGAAATGCGTGAGGTAATGACCCGACCGGAATTTCTCGCCAAGTTTGAAACAGTTACCGAAACGATGGTTGAAAAGTATCTCGAAGACCTTGCCAAAAAAAGCATTTTCATTCGTTCCATTCCAAAAAATTTCACGCTTACCAGAGATGCGGACGACGAACCTTATATCAATTTAGCCATCGAAAGCGAAGCCGATTACATTGTTACCCGCGATAATGATTTGCTCGATTTGATGACCGGCTACGATGCTGAAAGCAAAGAATTTCGCCAAAGATTAAGACCTCTGAAAGTTGTCGAGCCGCTAGAGTTTCTGAAAATTGTTGAAGAACAGACACTAAAAGATTAATTGCTCTTCTCAATAATCTCCGATTCGCCTTTTTGACACGCGAGTTTGTAATTTTCACATTGCCGGAAATATTTATCCACGAAGCAGCACGAAGGAAACACAAAGTAAGAAAAACTTAAATTATTGGCTGGCTTCGTGAAATCTTCGTGTTGCTTCGTGGTTTATTTAATATTTCCTTTGCCCGGAATTCCGACGCGGGTTCACCGCAAAAATCCACGCTTCGGCTGTTGCTTCAAATAAATTTCCGACGATTTCTTTTATCATTTGAGTTTGCGTTTGAGTTTAGAACAATGTGAATTTCTTTAGATTTTGTAGTATCATTCAGTTGTTGAGGTAAAAAAATATGTCCATAGTTTTAGAAAATACAATCTCAAGACCAATGACAACAAATGGCGTGAAAACTCGCTTGATTACGGTTACTGAATACGACCGAATGATTGAATTTGGAGTTTATACGGAAAATGACCACATCGAATTGCTCAACGGAGAAATTATCGAATTTATGCCAAAAGGAGCTAAACATTCAGTATTTAACGATTTAGTGCTGGATTTATTCAAAGAAAAATTAGGTAGTAAAATTTATGCACGTTCACAAAACCCAATTATTTTGGATAATTTTTCCGAACCCGAACCCGATATTGTTTTAGTAAAACCGCCAAGTAAAAATTATCTTGAAAGTCATCCGACACCGGCAGACATTTTTCTTATTATGGAAATCTCCGACACTACGTTAGTTTATGACCGCGAAACCAAAGCTAAAGCCTATTCCCGTAATGGAATTCAGCAATATTTACTCTTAAATCTCCAAAATGAAACGCTCGAAAACTTCCGCGAACCAAGCGAAGACGGCTATCAATTCAAACAAACATTGAGAAAAGGCGATTCATTTAATTTGACGGCATTTCCCGAAGTTGAGATTAGTCTTGATGATTTGTTTTGATGAATGCGAAATCATATTGAAAATTACTCCCAAATTTTAGAAAAAGTCGTCAAACATCACGCCCGATTTCAGCCCGCCAACGGCAACATTCAAACGCACTCCGTTTGCGACCGTGAAACAGATGAATATATGGTGATAGATTCGGGCTGGAACGAAAAAGGACGGCGAATCTACGATGTCGTTCTGCATTTCCGCCTCCAAGACGGCATCGTCCACGTCGAACGCGACAACACCGATGCCGAAGTCGTCAGAGAATTATTAGATTCAGGCATCAATAAAGACGACATCATTTTGGCTTACAACGCTTTGCCTTTTCAGA
>JBBRVS010000080.1:0-22336 GCA_038246645.1 Pyrinomonadales bacterium | reverse complement strand
TTTTCTTTAATTTATCCGTGTTTTCCGCCGATTTTCTGCGGCTTATTTTCCAAATGATTTTAATCTGACAAAGTAGAACTAAGCAGGTGAGCAAAAGTTTTAAGATATTATGAAAATTCTAAAAATCCCTTTAAACATCAGATGTAAGAGAATTTAAGAGTTTTCTGACATTATCCATTATCCATTATCCATTATCCATTTTTAATTATCCATTGGTGCTTACCAATGTTTTTATAGAATTAAATACTCAAGAAATTTTTAGAGTTTTTGCCGGCATTTTTTACCGAAAGTTTACTGTGATTTATATGAAGATTCTAGTAGCGGGAATGGGCAATGTGTTGCGCGGCGACGACGGTTTCTGAATTAGAGTCATCGAAGAGCTGTCTGTAAATCATCAGTTTCCCGAGGGAATTGATTTGTATGAAGCGGGTATCGGCGGCATCGGATTCGTGCAGGAGTTAATGAAGGGTTATGACGCGCTGATTATTATTGATGCGATAGATAAGGGCGCGGCAGCCGGAACGCTTTTTGTCGTTGAACCGCTTGAAAGCGAATCTGCAATGGAAAATCTGGAACTTCATCAATCAATAGTTGATATGCACTACGCCGACCCGTCGAAAGTTTTGCTGATGGCGAAAGCCTTAAACGTCTGTCCGCCGAAAGTATTTCTTGTCGGCTGTCAGCCGGAATATGTTGACGATGCAATCGAAGGCTTACGTCCGCCGGTAGAACACGCAGTGCCGCAAGCCGTTAAGGAAGTTTTGTCTTTGATAGATGAATTGACGTGCGCTTAATTCGTCTCTAATTTAGAAATTTTCTCTGCCAGAGTAGCGACAACCTTGTCTTGTTTGAGATTTTTCCATAACGCCAGCGATTGTCGGTAAAAATTCAAAGCCTCGTTTTTATTTCCGACCGTCGCCTGCGCGTTTCCGCATTCGCTCAAGACATACGCTTGGATAGATTTGCGTTCAATACGGCGGCTGTTTTCGAGGGCTTGTTCAAAGTATTGGAGAGCTTCCGCGGTGTTTTGCAGTTTGATGTAATCGTTGCCGATTCGCACGAGATTTTTGCGTGTATTCGGGCATATCATTCGCCTGTACCCAAAGCGGTTGGGCGGCAAGGTCTTCCTTCAAGCCGGTTTCCAAATCGTTTTGTTTTTTAGCGATAACGCCAAAGATGATATGCGTAAAAGCCGCCGAGCGAGAATCGCCGGTTTGTTCCCAAATTGCTAACGCTTTCCCGAAATTCCTGCGCTTCCCAAATCAAATCAAAATTCAGAAAACGCCCCATCTTAGAAATATAGTGAGACAAATAAGCTATCGAATATGTGACGGTCTGCGCTCGATAGCCGCCGTCATACCAATCCGCTTTCGAGATCATCTTCTCAACTTCTCTGAATAAAAGAACTCTGGCAACGGCGTGTTTAAAGTATTTTTCGCTGATTGCAAGATCATCCTTTTCCAGCCTTTCCGCAATCTCATCGGCAAAATAGGAAAAACTGTATTGTGCGCCTCTCGAAACAATCTCCGGTTTCCGAAGCCAAGACATTTCGCTTTTAGATAAAAAGGTTTTGTCTAAATACTGATGTTTGGGATTTTCCCCAAGAAACTGCTTTTTCTGTCCCGGCGTAAGATAAAGCTGTTCGTTCAGGTATTCGCCGCGAGCGCGTTCATAAAACCAGCGTGTTCTGCGTTGCGAACCCTGCACGGCTGCCACCCAAAGCCTTTTTGAGTAATCTTTCATCTGCTTATGAAACGGACTATTCGAGAAGAAATCAGATTTATTAATTTTGTTCTGCGTGTTGGCATATTCGGAAACTTTTGAAACGAAATCGTTCTGTTTATCCTGTTCTTTCACGACTGAAAGTTTCATCTGCACCGCGACTTTTGAAACGTCCAGCTTCATATTTTTGCTGGCGGCGTAAATTGCCGATGTCGTCTGTCCTCCATTCACAATCTGAAAATTAACGATTTTCGAGATGTTTTTATTTTTGTCGAATTCAAGTTTGGATGCCGTCGCCGTGATGCCGTTATTGTAGGCGAAAAACATATCGGGATGGTATTCAATCGTGTTGCGAAGACCTTTGTTTACACCGCCTTTGAATTGCAGAAAAGTTCTGACGTTCTGCTCAAACAGCTTCTGTCCGTATCGCTGGTAAATTTCAACCAGCAGGGAACCGGGAACGACTGCCAGATATGATTTATATTCTTCGGATTCGGCGGCAGCTTCAAGACACGGTAAATTTACTTCGATGTCGAAATCCTGACTGACAAATGCTGACAAATAAATTTTGTAGATATATTCAATATCCACAACTCTAAAATCAGCCTGAAAACCAGCAATCTTTTCGGAAGGCAGATTCGTTAAATTCTTCGTCATTCTGCCGTCAGTCAGCACAATTAAGCGGACGTTTTCGATCTGATGTTTTTCGCAGATTTGATAAATGTTATAAGCCATCGAATACTCCGGCGAAGTTTTTTCCAATTCGCTGAACATTCCCTGCGCGGCGAGTTTGAAAAAGCCTTTGAGCCGGTTAAATTTAGCTTCAATCAGCGTTTTTGGCAGCGTTTGAATTTCGTCTTCCTGAAAAAACTGATGGACTATCAACGACAGAATTTTTCTTTCCTCGTCAAAATCGTAGCCGTGAACTTCTATGCCTTTTTTGATATATTCGGCGGCGGTGTAATCGTTGGTTAAATCGCCGCTCGAAACTAATACTTCGCAAACCTTTTCAAAAAACGCTTCCGGCTTCATCAGCCCGCGAATTTCTGTGTCGGACAAAATCTGCTGGAGAAAATCGGCGTGAAAATCTTCTAAACTAATCATTGGAGGCTCCTTAAAAATTAACTGTATTTATGTCAATCTCAAATTCCGCGCAACGCGACAAATCTATTAAGTATTTGACGGAAATTATATGACTGTGAATATTTTTTGGATCAATTTTGGGAAATTCATCGGTGACGGCGTAGGCACGGCTTTTATCGGCGATGAATTTAATCAGCGGCTCTTTTATCAGTTCGGGAATATAGCCGTATTGAGCAAGTTTATTCTCGAACAAATCTATTACGTCGTCTGACTGCGTTTTTAATAAATCTTTAATACTGTCGGCAATATCCGCCGCCGATAATCCGTTTGCCGATTCGGTTAATCCGTAAGCGATTAGAAACAAAAATTCTTTGTCGCTGCTTAACTGCTGAACCGACGAAATTGAAACGGTCGAGCCTTTCGACGCACGGTAGGATTTTACTTCGACCACCGAACTATCCATTAAGAAATCCTGCTTATCAAAATCAGGCGCAACCCACGCGCTGACCGCCCGTTCGATGCTGATTTTCGGGGCAATTATATCTCTCAGACAGAGCAGTTCGGAAAATAATCCCATCTGCACTTCAACCGTCATTTCTCTGTGAACGTCCTGCCGCAAAAGCCGCTGCCAGCGTTTCAGCCGCGTTTCGACTGCGCCGATCATCTTTTCATCATCAGCGTAGCGCAGAGCTTCGGCGATCAAATCAGCGCAGAGAATTTTGAATATCTGCCAATCGTCTTTGTTGGTTAAAACCAAAAATAACTCGCCGCCGCCTTCGTCCGAATTTCTTTTCAGAACTGAAATTCCCTTGAGATTTATCGTCCATTTAGTATCGTCAAAGGCTTTTGCGGTTTGAATATAAAAGCCGTAATCGCCGCGCAAATCAGTTACCCAAAATAAATTGCGGTCGGTGTCGTCGCTTGTCCTTCTTCTACTCGACTCCGGCATATTTTTGTCAAATTAAAAAGCCTCTGTCCTGTTGGACAAAGGCTTCAATAAATCTTTGTAATGTTAGTAAGAATGAATTCTGCGTTTATGTATTTTTCAAAAGGTTTTCCCACCGTTTTAATCTGGCTTCAAAGAGAGAAAACATTTTTTCATCAGTAGCAGATTTATGAGTAGCAGTTATCAAATCTTCACAGAGCGTGTGAAAAATTTGCCAATCTTCTTTTTGATTTAATATCAGGAAAAATTCGCCGCCGTTTTTATCTGAATTCCTTTTCAAAATAGAAATGCCTTTTAGTTTAGTCAAATTACCTGCGTCCTCAAACGCTTTCTCCCGCTTCAAATAGAATCCGTAGTTTCCCTGCAAGTCAGTCATCCAAAAGAAATCGCGCTGCGTTTCAACATCAACTCGTCTTTGAGTAGATACTTCCATATCTTTCCAAGGATTTTTATTTTCGGTTAGATAATTCATACTCTATTTTATTGTATTGGATTCACCGAATGATATTCGATATACGGTTTAGGAAATTTTTTCTCTTCTTTAAATTCTAAATTTTTAGTCGGATTTTCAATCGTTTTGAAAAAGGGAATATCGTCTAAATTTAATACGACCGTAAGAATATAATCGTCTTTATATTCCTTGGCTTTTTTATATTCGTTTTGAGTCAACCGCAAATCTCCCTTTTTCTCTCTTATTCCTTTTATTTCTGTCAAAAAACAGCTTTGATTTACGTCAACCTGAAAATCATAACCATCTCCATACATTCGAGCGTCTTCAATAATTCCGTTTTCAAACAATTCAATCGAATGATAGTTTTGCAAAAAATACATTTCCGCTTGAACTCCGGTTTCTTGAAGCTGCCTGAATCGTGATTTAACAATCGGAGTTATTTTATTTGGCTTCGCGGCAAGGTCTTTCAGCGGCATCGAATCTTGCAAGTAAAGTTTTACAATATTTGCAAAACCTTTCACATTTTCGTTGCCAAATAAAGAATCAATAAAAATTTTTCTGTGAATATAAGCATCACCTTTTTGCCACCAGCCTCGACGACCATTATCAGGAAAAAAATGGTCAAACAAATCCTGTCTATTTTTTACGACTCCGGTTGTTTCAGCAATTCCTAAATCAACACAATAATTATAGAAAGCAGTTTTTGTTTTGAATCCAAATTCATTTATAAAATCGTCGTTGAATTTCGATAATCCGTAACCGATGAGATTTAGTATCTCGTAGTTTTTCTGACGATTTCCACTTCGTTCCATAACTGCGCCGAATTTCAATGAAATTTATTATAAGGTGAATTGATAATTTTGGTAAGTATTGCCGGATTGTTTGTAAAGTTGTCCTCTCGGAACATCGTCGGGTAATTGAAAATTTTCGGGAAATCCCTGCAAATTAAAACATTCTTTGGGCGTGAGCCGTCGCGGAGTTTCGCCGTCCAGAATTATCGGAATATTATGACCGCCGCTGCCCATATTAGCGGTTAGAGTCGGACAGACATTTGATTTATTTTCGCGGATATACCATCGCCGGAATTGATAAACTTTATTTTCATCTATCACATCTTTTCTAACGGTCTCATGAATTGTGCTGTCCTTAGTGTAATAATCTCCGGGAAGCACGGTAGAATCTTCTAAAAACTCTCGAACACTTTTTCGTTTAATATCCGACGCTACCGGAATTTTGAAGGAAGCGGAGCAGGGCGTATTTCCAAAATCCATTTGAGAATTTACTTTCACGGGTTTGTCGTAAAAGTATTCCGATTCGTTTCTAAAGCCGACGATATAAATTCTCTCTCTGCCCTGAGGTATTTCGGTATATTCGTGAGCCTTCAAAATAAACGAAATGAAAGAGTAACCCGCACTGATTATCGCATCTTTCACAATTTCAAAACTTTTCCCTTCGTCGTGAGTTACCAGTGTTTTAACATTCTCTAGTAAATACGCTTTCGGCTGCAGGTCTTTCAACAATCTGATAACGTCAAAAAACAGTTTGCCTCGATCATCATCAAACCCTCTTCCGTGTCCGGCTTGAGAAAATGGCTGACACGGAAATCCGGCAGTTAAAATATCAACGTTCTCGACATCATTTCCCGTCAATTCCTTTACGTCGGTTTCAATCAGTTTGGTTTCAAGATGGTTCAATCTATATGTTTTACAGGAGTTTTTATCGTTTTCATTCGCCCACATAACATTACAGGAAACGTCCTTGAATGCCTGACAAATTCCCCCAACGCCCGCGAATAAACTCCCAACATTATAATTGCTCATCTTTTTGTAAAATCCGGTGTCTATTTTGTATTTCCGCCAGCCAATTACGAGCGCGAAAATCGTTGCAAATTTATTTTACCGCCGTTCTCAAAAAATTGCAGCGCGTTAACAGATAAATTTCAATGACTGAGTTTAACATAACTAAACGACTCTGCACTAGAAGTGCAGAGGTTTTGAAATCGAAACGCGAATGAAATTGCAAGGCTTTAGACCCGCATGTTGGGATTCAACCGAGATACGGGTAAAAAGTCCTAATAGAAACTTGCAAATTATTGCATCTGCTCATCTTATCGAAATTATTTTGCATATTTCAGCATTCAATATGAAATATCGTTCACTTTGTCATAAAAGTTAGTTTCGATATAACAATTTCTTAGATCGGCAGCACTTGCCATCTCTTGATGCAGGACATCAATCTGCTTTTGTAAATGCCCCTCGTCTTTGTAAGTAAAAGTAAGTTCATAGTCGTTGCGCGGTAGTTTTTTCATTTGATATTCCTTCAACATTGACCATTCAATACTTTCTCTGACTTTTCCTTTTCCTCTGATAAATTTACTATTATTTTCAATACTCAAATAAAGTGTGATGACTTTCGTTTTCGGCTTTTCCTTTGGCAGCGGAATAATTTGACCCTTGAGCAAGCCGATCACGCTCGGGCGGGAAATCTTCAATTCTCTAGCAATTTGTGAATTATTTAGTCCTTTGGATTTTAACTCCAAAATCTTATCAAGTTTATGAGAAGCTGTTTTTGGTCTCCCGTGTGGTTTGCCTTTTTCTCGGGCGTTCGCAATTCCGGCTTTGACGCGTTCACGAATTATATCGCGCTCGAACTCCGCGAATGTTGAAAGCATTCCCGCCATCGCTCTGCCCGACGGAGTAGAGAAATCGAGCGATTCGGTTAAAGACACAAAAGCCACGCCGATTTCTCGGAGTTCGTTCAACGTCATTACCAGATCAGCCATCGAACGCCCGAAGCGGTCAAGTTTCCACACAAGAATTGCGTCCAGTTCGCGCCGTCTTGCCATTTTGAGAAGTTCCTCGCGCTTCGGTCGCGTTTTCGCCCCCGATCCGATCTCCTCGAATTCAACCGTCAATTTCCATTTCCGGTTTTCGATATACTCGCGCATTTTCTCTAATTGCATTGGCAGCGTGTTCTGATCGTGGGTGGAAACTCTGGCATAAATTCCTACTCGCATAAATTAATCGGTCAGCGGTTTACCTTCTTCAAATTCTTCTTTGGTTAGCCAATTCCGCGAACTATGCCAAATCCGGTAAACTCTGACAACTTTTTCAGATTCGCGGATCTCAAAGAAAATGCGGTAACTCCGGCGACCTGTGCCATACAGCAGTTGTTTTATTTAACGACCTAAAAATTTGCTTTCCGGGGCGACCGGGCACCGCGCCGGAAACTGTTCAAGCGAAAAAATCGTTTCCAGCAAACCTTTATACCAACTCTTGGCAGATTCAAGATTAAAATCTCTGATCCACAAAAAAGCTGACTCGGCATCTTGCAAAGCCGGGAGAGAAATGTCAACTCTATATGTCATATTTCTCTTTCAATTCGGCGAGGGCTTGGCGGGCGGGTTTAGCTTCGCCTTTTTCAAACGCTTCGATGCCGGTTTTGATGGCTCTGATGGTTTCCGCCTGTTCGATTTTTTCAAGCATCTCCTCATACTCCGCCGCATCCAGCACAACGAGTTCAGCCTTGCCGTTGACGGTCAAAACAATCGGACTCTTCGACTTTTTTATCTGCTCGACCGATTTACTCGTATTGCGTTTGAAACTGGTCAGCGATTGGATATTTTTTAATTTAATCATCTTACTTTTCCAATACCTTCGCCAATTTTGGGCGAAATCGAAAAACAGAATCATTGAAAACAAAAGACTTGAAAAATTAACCGAAAATTTGAAAATAATTAAAAAGGCTTCAACAAAATGCAGAGATAATTTTAATTATAAATGCTGTATTCAGTTATATTTACAAAGCCAATAAAATTAGTATCAAAAATCAATTTTTCAATTCTAATTTTGGCGAAGGTATTGTTTTCAAGACACCTTATTAAATGCTAATTATATGCTACACGAACCGGCATATCTTGGCAAGAGAATAAAAAGAGGTGTCAAAAAAGTAATGTTTTCTGACACCTGTTTTTTACTTCGTCAAACCTGCCAAAAGACTGCGGTTTGAGAACCAAAAATCGAAAGGGTTTTTTGACACCTTTCAATAATTGGTTAAAGTTAGCTTATTGATGAAAGGTTACGTGAAAATACAGGATAACAACCGAATAAAACCGTAACATTTTTCACAAATGCTCCCGCTTGCCCAAAAGAGACTTAATCTTTTGGAGTTAGGAGTCAAAACACGTGAATTTATGAATTATGACTTGGTAAAAGATCGAATCACTTTCATTTTTCAGAAAAAACATTTTTTGGCTAAAGTTAATTTATTTTTAGCCGATTAGTATAAACAGGTAGTTGAAAACTTCCACTTTCAACTACCGAAGCTTAAAAGACCGGAGAGAAGTATGGTGTTCTCTTCGGTCTTTTATTTTGAACTTATCGGTAAAAGACTGATATTTGAAACAAGGTTAAGCAGTTTTGACAAGCGGTTTCGGTACAAGTATAAGCAGATTGTTTTTAATTTCCGCAATGCTTCTCATCTCAAATCCGGCAGAGCAAAATAATTCAATTATCTCCTGGCGAAACCCGTTAATGCGGCGTTCAGGCTTTGGACAAATCCGGAACAAAAGACTTCCGCGTCCGCCTGATTAATAACATATATTCGGAATTTGGATGCCCTTTGCGGTAAATAAATCGCCGATCTGCACCAAAATTTCGGAAGGCTGAATTTTGCGGTCGGGTTCTGTCATATTGACGCGATGATAATTTCTTTCGTTCTGAAAAGTCTTTAATGGATCTAAAAAAAACCAAGAAAGCCCGGATGAGTAAAAACATCAGGGCTTTTTTGGTTTGACTAGATTGTTATTTCTGCTTGAAAAGTAGTTTTTATCTGACAAAGGCATTCGGAACCGGCTGATCTCCCGCCGCTCCGAAAGTTACAGCGGCAAACCCTGCAGTTGACTGCTGCACATACCAGGTAGCATTTGACGCTCTGAACACGGCGTAGTCCGTAGCACCGTCGCCGTCATAATCGCCCGGCGCGGCAACATCTCCTGATGCGCCGAACGGAATCGAGTAAAAGGAAGAGTCTTCCGAGCGAAGAATAAACCATTCTCCGGTTGACGGTCGGTAGAAAGCGACATCCGCTTTGCCGTCACCCGTGTAATCCGCCTGAACCGTTTTGTCGGAAGACGTTCCGAAGTTTGTGACAATCCCGCCGGCAGTTGAGCGATTAATCCACCACGCTCCCGTGGACGGTCGGAAGATCGCGACATCGGCAAACCCGTCACCGTCGTAATCGGCTGCCACCGGCTGGTCTCCGTTTGCGCCAAAAGTCGTGATGGTTGTACCATTATCGCTCGAACGAATAATGTACCAGGTCGCATCTGAAGGACGGAAGATGGCGACATCGTCCGTGCCGTCGCCGTCGAAATCAGCCGGAGCCGGAATATCACCGGATGCGCCGAACGGGAAGGAATAAAATGAATTGTCTTCCGACCTTAAGATAAACCACTCGCCGGATGAAGGACGCCAGACAGCATAATCAGTTTTGCCGTCGCCGGTAAAATCAGCCGGAACGATCTTGTCAGACGAAATTCCAAACTGAAAAGCCGGAACGATGCCGTCAGATGAGCGGTGAATCCACCACTCTCCGACTGCCGGACGAAAGATCGAAACATCGGATTTGAAATCACCGTCGAAATCGAATGTTTGAGCGGGAACAATATCCATAGTTCGTTTCTCGAAAGCCCCGATGTCAGGCAGAGCAGAACCGTTTCCGTCTCCATCAACCGGACGTGCGATACCGCGTTGGTCGGTAGCCAGAAAATTACCCGGATCGCCCAAATCTATGGCTGGAGAGCCGGGACGCAGAGCGAGATTTTTGGTGATACCGCCATTATTACGCGGAATAACATCAAGAAGCGGATCAACTCCAATTTGATTTCCCGTAGTAGTTCCCGAAACCGTTGTTGTACCGTGTAAAACTCCAAATATGTTATAGCCTAAAGAGTTAAGAGGCGTAACTCCTTCAAAATCTAAGTCCGATTCCCCGTTGGCATTCCTGTTTTTAGCAACGATTGAATTGCGAAATCTAACAAAACCGGTATTGCCACTGTCCTGGACTCCACCGGCGGTGGCGGAAGTAGCTGTTGTATTGTAAGCAATCGTTACATTTTCAAAAGTGTGGCTGCCTGATTGCAGCCCAAGAGCGGGACCCGTATCAGTTGCTTTATTGTAGGCGAATGTTACGTTTTTCCAGAAGAAAGTTCCTTGATTAGATTCTCTAACTGCACTCCCGTTGCGTCCGGCGGTATTATTGATGAAAGCAGAGTTTTCAATGTTGATTGGTGTTGTTACCGGAGTGCTGGTACCACAGCATTTAAATCCGCCGCCGCCGCCGCCGGCGGTGCCGGCACTGTTACCTTCGAAAAGTGTATTTGAAATATTGACGGATATGCAATCTCCGGCACCTGATCCGCAATCAATTCCACCGCCTTGACTAGCCCTATTATTTCTAAAAACAGTATTATTTATATTGAGAGATCCATTTCTAATGACCTGAAGACCTCCTCCTCCTCCTCCGCAAGCCACTTCATTTTCAGTGAAAGTTACGGACTCCAGATTTAGTGTTACTAAAAAAGTTCCACTATCATTAACAGCAAGTCCGCCTCCGGCGAAGTTACTTGCACATTTATATCCATCTCTAACGGTCAGGTTATTGATCGTAGCCGTCAGGGTAGAAGTTGTCGCACTAACATTAAAAACCCGGCTTGCATCATTGCCTGAAATACTCAGAAGATTTGCACCCGGACCGTTAATAGTCAGATTGCCGTTACTGTTTATAACCAATTCACCCGTTGTCAGTGTGATTGTCTGCGGCGAACCGAAAACGCCGGAATCAAATCCGATCACGTCATTTGTTCCGGCGGCGTTGGCATCCGCAATCGCTTGCCGCAAACTGCCCGCACCGCCGTCGTTTGTATTGGTTACAGTAAAATTCGCCGCCGCCGCGTTTATTGCCGAGATCGTCAAAATGAGTAAGACTATCGTGATTGTGTTTCCGTAATTTGTTTTCATTGTTTTTTTCATTGTAATTTTCTCCGTTTGTAAACATTGTTTTTGTTGTCTTATTTGTATCTGTGCGAAAAATTGGAAAACTACGCAAAAAAAATAAAAAGATTTGAAATAAGGCAAAAATAAGCTAGAATCAACGAATACGAGCTGTCTCAATAATCTATTTATGGACGAAGAAAAGAGTTCGGTAATAACTAAAATTCTTAATGATTGGAATAATGGCGACGCAGATGCGAAGGATCGTCTAATGCCATATGTGTATGATGAACTCAAACGTCAGGCACGTTTTTTGATGATGAGAGAGCGTTCCGATCACACCTTGCAACCGACGGCACTTGTTCACGAAGCGATAATAAAACTGAGCCGACAGTCAGGGATCGAATGGCAGAATCGTAGTCATTTTTACGGTATTGCTTCTCACTTGATGCGGCAGATCCTTGTGCAGCACGCACGTCTTTATACGACCGAGAAACGCGGTAATAATCCGGTACGTTTTTCGCTGGATGATGTGCAGTTGTCGGTTGACGAGCGTGTAAGTTCGATCATTGCTCTGGATGAAGTGCTTGAACATTTAGCAGAAATAAATGAAGATCAAGCACTGATCGTTGAAATGAAATTCTTCGGTGGTCTGACTAATAAAGAAGTTGCCGAAGCACTTGAGATAAGTGAGCGAACAGTTGTCAGTAAATGGAAAACAGCACGGCTTTGGCTTTACTGTGAACTGAACAGAAGTTAAACATATTCTTCTTTTACTAAATTTTCTTTGCGTAATTATTTAAGATAAAACGCACATACAATCAGAGAGTTTGTAAAAAAAGAGAGGTTTTTAGATGAGAAAGACTAATTGGAAGAAGGTCAATGAAGTTCTTGAAGAAGTTCTGGCGTTTAAGAGTAATGAAAGAGAAGATTTTTTAAAGAATGCAGACATTGATAAAAATATTCGAGAAGAAGTCGAATTACTGCTATCTTTTGAAAAAGCCGCCGAATCTTCCATGAATTTATCGGCAATTGAATTTTCAAAAGGTTTTATTGATTACGAAGAAGAAAATCCGCTCATCGGTCAAAATATCGGGGAATATATAATTGAAAAAGAACTCGGTTATGGCGGAATGGGAGCGGTTTATTTAGCTAATCGGGCGGATGGGAAGTTTGAGCAAAGAGTCGCATTAAAGTTGCTTAAACGAGAAATGAACACAGCAGCTCTGCGCCGGCGTTTTCAAATCGAGCGGGAAATTCTTGCGACACTTGAACATCCGAATATTGCCCGCTTACTAAATGCCGGAACAACCGAAGATAAAATTCCATATATCGCAATGGAATATGTCGAAGGTTTACCGATAGATGATTATTGCAACAAACACGATTTGGATTTAAACCAAAGATTAAACCTTTTCCGAAAGGTCTGTTCTGCCGTGGATTTTGCTCATCGAAATTTGGTTGTTCACAGAGATCTGAAACCTTCGAATATTCTCGTAACCGAAGACGGCACACCGAAACTACTCGACTTCGGAATCTCAAAAATCCTCTCCGAAGACTTCAGCCAAATCAACAAAGCAACCGTAACAAATATGGGCGTAATGACTCCGAGTTACGCTTCGCCGGAACAGCTAAAAAACAAAAGCGTTACAACCGCAACGGATATATACAGTTTAGGTGTGATTCTCTACGAAATCCTGTGCGGACATCGCCCGTTTGAAGATAAGGAAGATGACATTAAACAAATTTACAATGCTGTCATAGAAAACGAACCGCCGCTTCCTTCGGCAATTATCAATACCTTTTCCAAAAAATTCAAAGAAATTACAGAAGCTAAGACTGAAATTAAAGAGTCTGAAAAAAGCGAAACTAGAAATGTAAAAAACAATACCGATTCCAATCAAGCGTTTATCACAAAACCAAATAAAAACACCATAAAATCAAACTTATTAAAAGGCGACCTCGACAATATAATCTTAAAAGCTCTCAAAAAAGAACCCGAAAGACGCTATTCATCGGCAGAGAATTTCGCCGAAGACATCAAACGACATCAGAAAGGAAATCCCGTAACCGCCCGCCCCGACACATTTTCATATCGGGCAAGTAAATTTATCAAACGAAACAGCTTGGCAGTCGGAGCGACGGGGTTGATCTTGCTTGCTATTCTCGGTGGAATATTTGCAACGCTTTGGCAAGCAAGAGTTGCTCAGGCGGAACGTGCAAAAGCCGAAAAGCGTTTTAAAGATGTTCGCAAACTTGCGAATTCATTGCTTTTTGAAATTACACCGACAATCGAAAAAGTCCCCGGCACAACCGAAGCCCGTGAACTTCTCGTCAAGCGTTCATTGGAATACTTAGACAGCCTTGCCGAAGAATCAGGCGACGACACCGAATTGCAAAAAGAGTTGGCAACGGCTTACGAAAAAGTCGGTAGTGTGCAAGGAAGTGCGTTTAACACGAATGTTGGCGATGTTGGAGGGTCTTTGAAAAGTTATGAAAAAGCCAGAAAAATACGCAAAGATGTTTTGGCGAAAAATCCTGATGATTTGAATGCAAAAAAAGAACTTGCTAACAATTGTGAACTGATCGGGGATATACACTTCCAGGGCGGCGAAAATGAAAAGATTCTTGAATTTTACAATGAAGCACTAGCATTGAGAAAAGAAATTCTTGACCAAAATCCAAATGATTTCGAGGCACGAATAAATTATGCAAAGATCCTCGATGATGTAGGACTTACTATTTTTTACCAAGAGAATTATGAAAAGGCGATAGAATTTTACCTCCAGGCACAAGAGATTCTTAAAAAATTAAATCAAGAGAAGCCCGATGATAAAAATATTGCACGAGGTTATTACACAACGATTCTAAACATCGGCGAAGCCCAGGAATGGAATAATCAGGTTGAGGAAGCAGAAGTAAATCTCCTGAAGGCTGTTGAACTATTTGAGAAATTGGCTGAGAAACACAAGGATGACCAATCGCTTAAACGCCCTTTATTTATTGCATATTATAAGATAGGTGAACATTTTGACGGCAAAAAAGAATATAAAAAATCCATAAAGTATTATTCCGATGCTTTAGAACTTGCTGAGCAAGCCGCCCAAAAAGACGAAAAAGATGTTCGCGGTCAGAGAGATGTTGCCCTAATGGGAAAAAATCTTGCACAGGCTTTAGGTTATGACGGAAGAAGCCGCGAATCTTTAGAGAAATTGCAATCCGTTTTAGAAGTAATGGAAGAGATCAAAGTAAATGATCCCCAAAATACCGAAGCAATTTACGATGTTGCCACCGTCCACAATTCTATTTGTGATGTTTATCTGGATTTGAAAGATTTTTCGTCGGCTATCAATAGCTGTGAAATCGGCAAGAAAATTTTCAACAATTCGATTGAAAAAAATCCCGGATATTTTCGGGGAATTCGAGCTTTGGCTTTGACTCACAAAAGTATCGGCAGAGCCTTTGAAGGTTTATCCGAGAAAGGAAATCGTCAAACAAATTTACAAAAAGCGTTAGATAATTTCAATACCTCGGTAAAAATTCTCAAACAGTTGGACAGCAAAGGCAATCTGAGTGAGTTGGATAAAGTAGAAATTCCCGAAATCGAAGAAATGGCAAAAAAGGTTGAGAAGAAATTAGGATAAAAGAAAAGAGATTTTAGGAATGAAAATCTACATACTTCAATATCCAAAATGTATTTAGGTGAAAATTTAATGATCCAAAGAAAGTTTGTAGAAGCAGAAAAAATGCTCAAAGAGGCATTGGAATATCTACAGAATAAGCAGGGATCTAATCATCCGGTAACCATCAAATGCCAAGAATTTCTGACGAAACTCTCAACACTGCAAAAGAATAATTGATAAAATTGGATCGAATAAAAGAATGATCGATCGTCAATGCGAATCGAAGATCGGATCGATTTAATCCGATCCCGGCGGAAGTGTTTGAGATCAATTCCTGCGAACGAGTGGAATTCTTTAAAAAGCTAAATTCTGGGTATAGCCGAGATAGGGTCGGTTCCCACAATCCGGTGAAAAGTCCCACAGGATTTTTCTCATAGATTCTGTGTCATTGCTTAACTAAAAAAACTAAGAGTTTCCTATCCATCGAGATCAAAAGTTGCTTTAATGAGCTAAGTGCCGCATTTTTTATCGAGTGGCAAATATTGATTTGGAATAGAAATGGGGAAAATCCAAAAACTGCCCATTTATTTGGTTAAAATCCAGATAAATATTGGGTAGTTCAATTATCAGATAAATAGTAGTACATGTAGAGAGTTACAAGATATTCTGTGGGACATTTCACCGGATTGTTGGAACTTACCCCGATGAGAGAAAAATCATTAATCTGTGCGCTTTTTAGAAAAGTTTATAATCCGGTCTTTTGAATTGAATTACAAAAATCTCCCCCGCTTTTTTTTGCTCTCCTGATATTTAAACATTTCTTATCTCGAATTCACGTTATTTAAAAGCCGCTGCATTTGCGCCGCTCGGAATTGTCGTCGGAATATTTCTGATTTTCTTTCCGCAATTTTACGGCAAGCCCGAAACAACTAAAGAAAAAGTCGTCGGTTCGGCGGTCTTTTTGGTCGGAATTCTGGCAGGTATATTTAACTGGTATTTGATTGACCCGCAGAGATTTAATTTCTCACCTTGCAGATTTTGTTAAGTGAATCGTGAAATTTAACAATTCGATGCAAAATCATCCACGTCGAATAATCACAAATTATCAATATAAAAGTTTTTTCCTGCCGGTTAATTAACTACCTGCGTAAGTAGTGCTATTGCCGTTTCATTATTTTATGATGCGTCTTGTTATTAAAAGTCGCGTTGCATTTTGCCGTTTGACTAATAACAAAAATGACGAGAGTTATAAAAATGAAACAATATAAAAAAACAAATTCAGTCAAAATTTTTACGCTGGTTTTCGCGATAGCAATAGTTTTCAGCGGTTTCGCATTAAGCGCATTTGCCGCGCCGCCCGCCAACGACAATTTTGCCAACGCTGAAATTATCAACGGCATACAAGTTCACATTACGCGCTCGAATGTGGAAGCGACGAAAGAGCCGGGCGAAGCGAATCACGCGAACAATCCCGGCGGCAAAAGCGTCTGGTTCAAATGGACTGCTCCGATGTCGCGTGTAATGTCTTTTACGACCAATCGAAGCGCGGGAAATCTAAACACGCTGCTTCATGTTTATAAGCTAAACGCACAATCTAATCTCCAATCCGTAACATTCAGCAACGATATTAATTCTCCGGCTGATCTGCGAAGTTTTGCCAGAATTTTGATACAGCAAAGCACAACTTACTACATCGCCATTGATGGTTTTTCGGAGAATGGTCAAACCGGTGTCGAAGGAACTTTTTTGCTCGATATTCAGCCTTCTTTCAACTTTCAGGGCGCGGATTACGACTCGGACGGAATGACCGATTTTGCATATTTTCGTCCCTCCGACGGTAGTTGGAACTATATTGAAACATCGAGCGGGGTTGTAAAAAAGAGATTTTGGGGAACGAATGGTGATATTCCGCTGGTTTATTCCAATTCAAATACCAACGAATTCGCCGTGTTTCGTCCGTCCAACGGTCATTGGTATCAACAGCCGGCATTCTCCACATCTAATATTTATTTGCCGTGGGGATTACCCGGGGATATTCCCGTGCCGGCGAATTATGAAAGTACGTTAGCAACTCAGCCGGCAGTTTTTCGTCCGTCCGACGGCATTTGGTATATCTATAGAACTGAAAATATTTTTGATTATTACCGATTTGGACAAGCAGGCGATATTCCCGTTCCCGGTCTTTACAGTCCCGATCCGTTCGCCGATATCGCCGTCTTTCGCCCGTCTGACGGAGTTTGGTATTTCACTAAACGTATCAGTAATACTCACCTCGGCGACACTTTCAGCGCGGTGCAATTCGGTCAACAGGGCGACAAACCAGTTCCGGCGGATTACGACGGCGACGGCATTTTAGATGTCGCGGTTTATCGCCCGTCAACCGGCGCGTGGTATGTTCTGCAAAGTTCGGACGGACAATTTAAAGGCGTTCAATGGGGCATCGCCGAAGACATTCCGACAACCGGCGATTTTGACGGCGACGGCAAATTCGATTTTGCGGTTTTCCACCCGTCAACCGGCGAGTGGTATATCCTGCGAAGTTCGGATGGTCAGGTTCAAGCTAAACAATTCGGTCAAAACGGCGACATTCCGGTAACGGCAAACCGCACATTTTAATTTTATAAAAGAGGGACGAAACATAATTTTGTTTTGTCTGAAAATCAATTTTTAATACAGTACAAAATTATGTTTAATTTACAAAATAAAATAAAAATCGTAATTGCCTTGAGTTTCGGTTTAATTTGTGCGGCGACGGTATTTGCTCAAACGACGCAATTTACATATCAAGGCAGATTTACCGATTCGAATGCCGTTCAACCAACTAACGGAACTTACGAAATGCAGTTTACATTGTTTGATGTGGTAGCAAACGGCAATCCGTCCGGCGCAACGATTACGCTTCAGGCGGTGCAGGTTGTCAACGGAATTTTTACCGTCCAACTCGATTTCACCGACACGGCTTTCGATGGTAATGATCGTTTTATCGAGATCAACGTGCGACCCGCCGGAAGTTCAATTCAGCCGGTAACGCTCGCGCCGCGCCAGCAGGTAACGAGTGCGCCGTATGCGATTCAGAGTTTGAACGCATTGAAAGCGAGGAACTCGGATAATCTCGGCAACATTCCGGCGAGCGGTTACACGCAAAATAATGATACTCGACTTTCGGATGACAGAAATCCGCTCGCGGGCAGCGCGAATTATGTGCAGAATCAAAATTCGATTGTGCAGGCTTCGACCGATTTCAACATTTCCGGTAGCGGAAAGGCGGATATATTTAACGCCGCGACGCAATTCAACATTGGCGGCAATCGCGTTTTGAGCGTTCAAGGTTCGCTAAATCTTTTCGCGGGTGTGAATGCAGGAACTGCGAATACGGGCGGAAATTCAAACACATTTGTCGGCAATTTTTCGGGAAATGCGAATATCAATGGTGTAAATAATACTTTTTCAGGAACTGATTCAGGGCGAAACAATCAGGCAAACAATAATTCTTTTTTCGGACGTTCGAGCGGTTTTGCCAATATCGGCGGAGCAAATAACTCGTTCTTCGGGCTTGATGCGGGAAGATTTAATGTCGCCGGTAATAACAACGCATTTTTTGGTTACGGTTCGGGAGCAAACAATTTATCGGACAGTAATTCGTTTTTCGGTTATCAATCCGGTGTCGGGACGACAACCGGCGGCGGCAATTCATTTTTCGGCTTGAATGCGGGTTCAAACAACACGATTGGCAGCTTCAATACGATGCTCGGCAACGGCGCGAACGTGACGGCGAACAATCTGACATTTGCGACGGCAATCGGCGCGGGCGCGTCCGTTTCGACGAGCAATACGATCGTTTTCGGCACGGCTTCGATCTCGACCGAAGTTCCCGGAACTTTGAAAGTTTTCACGCTCGGCGCGGCGGGAGCGACAACGCTCTGCCGCAACGCCGCCAATCAAATCGCCACTTGCACGGGCGGCGGCGCGGGCGGAAGTTTTATTCAAAATTCGACCGTTTTGCAGTCGTCATCCGATTTTAATATCAGCGGCGGCGGAACTTTGGGCGGCACGGTTTCGGCAAACATCGTCAACAGCTCGACGAATTTCAGAATCGGCAGCGTCGCGGTTTTCGGCACGCCTAATCAAACGAGCGTCGTTGCCGGACAAAATTCAAATTACACTCTTGTCGGCTCGAACAGCACTTTTATCGGCTACAAAACCGGCGCGGCGGCAAACAGTTTTAGTCAGGCAAATACTTTTATCGGCAGCGAAGCCGGAGAACTTAACACGGGCGGCGGCAACAATTCGTTTGTCGGCAAAGACGCGGGATTTTTTAATACTACCGGCTCGCTCAATTCATTTTTCGGCAGCAGCGCGGGAGTTTCAAACACTACGGCGAACGCCAATTCATTTTTCGGCTACGAAAGCGGCAAGCTCAACAGTACCGGCACGCGCAACGCTTTCTTCGGTTTTCAAGCCGGAAGAGCGAGTGCGACCGTTAACGACAATTCATTTTTCGGTTATCAAGCGGGTTTGGCGACGACCGGCGCGGACAACTCATTTTTCGGCAGTTTATCGGGAAATGCCAATAACAGCGGTAGCAACAACTCGTTTTTCGGCGAAAATTCGGGAAGCAGGAACACGACCGGCGTTGCCAACTCGTTTTTCGGCGTAGATTCGGGAGAATTCAATACAAGCGGCAACGGCAACACATTTATCGGCATCGGGGCAGTCACCGGTAATACGGACGGCAACCAAAATATTGCTATCGGCAATGGTTCGGGAACTACCGGCAGCCTAAATATTGTTGTTGGAACCAATGCGTCAGCCTCCGGCTCTTTTACGACCGCAGTCGGCAAAGACGCGCAGGTAATCGGCACCAACTCATTGGCAATCGGCACATTCGCGTATGCCGAAGGCAGTAACAATACAGCCATCGGGTTTAATACGAAAGTTGTAAAACCCAATCCCGGAGCCGCTACTCCTGTGCGTGCCACCGCTATCGGCGCGGGCGCAGTCGCCAATGCCGATAACCAAATAGTCATTGGAACATTCATAGATTCGGTGGAGGTTCCGGGGAAAATAGCTGCCGGGACTGTTGGAACATCGCAATTGATAGTGGGATCCTCCCTAAAACTCTCGGTGCTTGCGAATCCGAGTAATATCGGGAACAAGCTGCTTTGTCTAAATGCCTCGAATTTTGTATCGCGCTGTCCTTTCCTAACCGACAACGATAATTTGGTTGGTCTCACGAAAGAGAAAAACGACCAGTTGGAAGTACAAACGGCACAAATCAAAAACCAACAAACGCAAATTGATTTACAAGCCGAAAAACTAAAACAGCAGCAGGAAACGATTGACGCGCTGAAAAAACTTGTCTGCGAGTCGAATCCGACCGCCGCCGTTTGTCAAAAATAAAAATTATCTTGCGTCGCATCGCGCCGCAGATTCAGCAGGTAAAATTATGAATGATTCAACTCAAACTTTAACCAACGCGCCGATGAAAACGGTTTGCCGAACTTGTCCAAAATGTAAAAACGTCCGCGAAACTTCGGAAGTGATTTGTCCGGTTTGCGGAGAATCTTTGCAGTCGGTCAATCGAATCAGACTAACTGGCGGTTTGCTCGTCGTAATGGGAATCGCGCTACTCGCATTCGTCGGCTGGCTCGCCGTCTGGATGCTGAACGCCGCCGCGCAGCCCATAAAATCCGCTTATCACGGCAGTCCGAGCCAAACAACTTTTATTGTCTTTGTCGTCGGGCTGGTGATTTTAATCAGCCTGAACGCGACCGCCGCCGGAATCTGGCAAATCGTTTTCGGCAGACGCAGCAAACCGTTGATGGTAACGATGGCGATTTTGGGATTCGGCTTTCTCGCCGCCGGATTCGCCGCGCTTTTGTCGAAGTAAATTAAAAATCACGGCGCAGACGGGAAACGTGCGTTTCCGCTAAGTATTCACCAAACAGAAAAAGCAAATGCTCGATTTTTAAGAGCGATAAAAATAAAATAATGAAAACAAACAATAAATCAAAAACAAACAGCAAATTAATTATCACGTCGGCAATTTTGTTCGCGTTCGGAGCGTTGACGGCTTGCCAAACAAAACCGGAAACCAAAAACGGCGCGGCAAATCAGCCGGTCGTGCAGGCGGCGAATAATACAAAATCGCCGGAAAATACGAAAATGCCGGAAAATATCAAAACGGAAATTGAAAAGCCTGAAGATTCTTCGGCTTCACCGACCGCTGCCTATAAAGCCGCTTACAATGCCCGAAAGAATAAAGATTTGGACGGTTTGAAAAAGGTTCTGTCGAAAAGAGCAATCAAATTTTTTACGGATATGGGCAAAATGAATAAAAAAACGCTCGACGACACACTAAAGGAAATGATGGCGCAGCCGCAAGCCTCGACCGCCGAAGTTCGCAACGAAATAATTACCGGCAACAAAGCTGCGCTCGAATATTTAGATGAAAACGGAAAATGGAAACCGATGGATTTTGTCAAAGAAGACGGCGAATGGAAAATGACTCTTCCCGAAACACCGTCAATGAATGACGAAGATACAGCGGATGACGAAGATACGACCAAAAAAAGAAAATAAGCGACTGGCAGAAATCGGCTTATTAAAAAGTTTAGGAGAAGAAACAATGAAAAATTTATTCGTAATTATATTTATCTGCATCACGTCGGCAGTCACTGCCAACGCCCAAATCGCTTCGGGCGGCAATTACACGATTGAAAAATCAGTTATCGCAGGCGGCGGTGCGACAAGTTCGAGCGGCAATTACACCGTCGAAGGCACAATCGGACAAAACGCCGCCGGAACTGTTCAGCAAAATTCGTCGTTCAAAGTTCAGCCCGGATTTTGGACAGCCGAACCTTTCGCGCCGACCGCCGCCGAAGTTACGGTCAGCGGAAGCGTGAAAACCGCCGACGGGCGCGGCATCAACAATGTTTTGATAACTATGACGGGCGCAAACGGCGAAACACGAACTGTAATTTCAAGTAGTTTCGGTTTTTTCCGATTTAACGACGTGGAAGTTGGCGGAACATACATTTTTACGGTCAAATCCAAACGATTTATATTCGCCCAACCGATGCTCGTGCGCTCGATTTTGGAAGACGCGGACGACATCAATTTTATTGCCGAAAACTAGAATTAAGTCTTTTATAGAATTGTTAATTAACGTCATCGCTTTATTGCACAAATAGAAATAAAGAATATGATTGCCGACAGAGGTTTTTTTATGTTTTGTCCAAAATGTAGTAAGCAAAATCCGACCGACACGATTTACTGTCGTCAGTGCGGATTTTCTCTGACTTTTATTCAATCCTCGCTTGAAGGAAATAATATTCAAGAGTCAATCGCCAAAGCTGAAACGAGTCGCAAACCGCTCAAAGTCGGTTCGATTCTGTTGAGTATGTTCACTCTTCTCAATTTTTTTATTATAATTTTGCCGGCTCTTATTAATGGCACATTTAACGTCGGAATGTTAGCCGTATTTATTCCCGGTTTGATATTCGGTTTGCCGTTGATA
>JBBRVS010000079.1:0-22398 GCA_038246645.1 Pyrinomonadales bacterium | reverse complement strand
ACGCCGGCGCAAAAGGCAGTCTCGAAACAAGAAAATCCGGCGAAACAAGGATTTGTGGTGATTGCCAAGCGATGGATAGTGGAACGAACAAATGCCTGGATCAATCAATGTCGGGTGCTGTGGAAGAATTGCGAAGGTCTGCTGGTTACGAGTGAAACGAAGATTAGAATTTGTGCAATCCGCTTGATATTACGAAGAATCGCCTAGTCGAGGGTGTAAAAAAATCTGTGTAAATTCATTCTACGGCAAATTTGTGATTCCAGCTAAACGCTTGACAAATCATAGTTTAGGTAGATAGGGTGAAAATTTGTAAATTGAATTTACACAAAAAATCAGACACTCCCCGCCTAGTCAATTAATTGCAGACAGGTTCTATAGATTTCGGCTTTAATAAATTATTGATTTTGTCAAGATAGTCCATAATTTTACTTGGCTTTTCCCTGATTGGCGACCGCTTCCTGCGCGGCTTTGATCGCTTCCTGATCGCCGAGATAGTAGCTTTTTATCGGTTTCAGATTTTCATCTAATTCATAAACGAGCGGAATTCCGGTCGGGATGTTGTAATGGACGATGTCTTCGTCGCTCATAAAATCGAGATATTTGACCAGCGCACGAAGTGAATTACCGTGCGCGGCGATCAAAAGACGTTTTCCGCTCTTAATTTTCGGCATAATTTCCGCTTCGTAATACGGCACGACGCGCTCGACCGTTTCTTTTAAGGCTTCGGCTTTCGGGAATTTTCCTTTTTCAATCGAAGCATACCGCGGATCATTTCCCGCCCAACGCTCGTCGCCTTCTTCAAGCAGCGTCGGCAAAACATCGTAACTTCTGCGCCAGATCAAAACCTGTTCTTCGCCGTATTGCGCGGCGGTTTCGGCTTTGTTCAAACCTTGCAGACCGCCATAATGCCGCTCGTTCAAAAGCCAAGATTTCGTCACCGGAATCCACATCAGATCCATCTCGTCGAGAATAATATCCAATGTCCGAATCGCCCGTTTCAAAACCGATGTGTAGGCTTCGTCAAAGTTAAAACCTTCGGCTTTCAAAAGCTGTCCGGCGGTTTTCGCCTCAATCCGTCCTTGTTCGCTCAAGTCAACGTCTTTCCAGCCCGTAAACCGATTTTCCTTATTCCATTCGCTCTGTCCGTGTCTGATCAAAACTAATTTGTACATAATTTATAAATCTCTAATTCCAAATTCAATATCTTAAAATCTTTTCTTTAATTAAACTCTAAACAAAAAAAAGGCTCAAGTCCCGCAAAGGGAAACTCGAGCGCGAAAGCCGAATCATTCCGTTTTTTTTTACTTACATCTCGGAAATTTTCGTTCCTGCTGGTCATCGAATAATGTGTCGCCGACCGCGCAAATCTCGACCTTTTTGACGGTCGGAAATTGCTTTGCCGTTTTTTCTATTGCCTCAGCAAAAATGAACGAACCCGGAGTTCCGTAATTAGTTTCGTCTTTCGGTTGGGAAAATTTAACAATGGCAACGCCATTTTTCAAAACAACGCCTTCAAATTTCATTCCGAAAGTCGGCGAACCGAATCCCTTGGTTTCTTCATCTTGCGTAACTTCTTTAAACAATTCTTCAAGCGTCGGGAGCAAAGGCGCGGCAGAATTTACTTCTCTGTTAACCGTTCCCAAAACAAAATTCTTATTCGGATCGTTGTCATTAAACCGCCACAGATAAAGTTTTACTTTCCTGAAGCCTGCTTCAAGATATTCATTGGTCGGTTTATTGTAAATGACCTTATTTTTCAGAATGGTTTTCAAATCGTGGGTTTCGGTTTTTTCGGGTTTAACCGTTGCTTTCAATGTCGGAAACGCACTTTTATTTTCTTCAACAGAATCTCTCGCTTGAATTATCGTTTCCCAATCGTCATAAAACAAAAGTGTGATTTTATCTCCTTTAAGTTGAGCGATTTCTGCAAATTGCCGGAAAAAGACTTCGCCGCGCTCAGGATCAACCACCGAAAAATATGAACCGCCGAGTCCGCCGTCTTCCATTCTGATTAAAAGCGCGATTTTTCCGTTTTTCAGCTTAACTTCGGACAAACCGGAAACCATAAAATAATGCGCCATTATTTTGCGGGTTTTGCCCGTTCCGACTTCGTAAATATGAAGTGAATGACCTTCGTTTTCAAATCCGCCCGCGCCGTCCCGACCTGAATAGACGACTTTCCGCCCGTCATTGATAATCCAGGCATCATAGACAAATTCGGCAATCATTTTTTGCTGCCCGTTGACCGTAATCAAAAGTTCTCCTCCGAAATATTCGGCTTTTTTAACTTCAAAAGATGTTGCCCGTAAATTCTGCGCGATTGCCGAAATTGAACAAATTCCAATAAAAATCGTGACTATTGATAAAAAAATTACTATTCGCTTCATAAAATTCTCCTTATTTCAGACATTCTGATTCAAAATATTTTGCGCCTCGCCAACCAGATAAAGCGAACCTGTCACGCAAATCAGCCCGCTTGTCGAATAATATGATGCAAGTTTTAAGGATTCTTCGACGGTTTTTGCAAGAATCACATTTTCCTTTTTAAAATCCGGCGGCACGAATTTTAATAATTCTTCCGTTTCCAACGAGCGCGGATTATCGGGCGTTGTCAGAATCAAAGTTTCGGCTTTCGGAAAAAGAATTCGGGCAATTTCGGTTAAATCCTTGTCGCGCATCGCGCCGAAAATCATTGTGATCGGCTGATGAATAAATTCGTCCAGATATTCGTGCAAAGCCTTTGCGCCGCTGACGTTATGCGCTCCGTCAAATAGAATTCCTTTATAAAATTCGAGCCGTCCTTTGTGTCTTGCGGTTTCTATTCCGGTTTCGATATTTTCTTTTGTAATCTTGAATCCGAAATCATCGAGATTTTCCGCAATCAAAATCGCCAGATTGGCATTCGTCCATTGATGCTTTCCCGGCATCCACATTTCGACTTTATAATTAGTTAAATCGGTTTTGAAATTTACAAAAAGTAACCCGATTCCCAAATCTTCAATAAGTTTAGCATTCGGAATCGCCCAAATCGGATCAACGCTGACTTCTTTACATTTTCCGTAAATTACTCTTTCCGCATCCTTTTTCTGCGGCGCAACGAAAACCAGCGTATCAGCGCGAATTATTGCCGCTTTTTCCGTCGCGATTTCCGCTAAAGTATTTCCCAAAATTCGCTGATGATCGAGATCAATCGGCGTAATCGCGACGATTTCGGCATTTGCCGCAGTTATTGCATCAAAGCGTCCGCCAAGTCCGGTTTCCAAAATCGCCAGTTCAACTTTTTTTTCCGCAAAAGCCGATAAAGCAATCGCCGTAACCTGTTCAAAATATGTCGGAACGGTTTCAAGTTCGCCGGATTCGACTAATTTTCCAGAAATTTCTCTAACTTTTGTCGCAAGCCGCGCAAAGTCTTTTTCGCTGATTTCCGCACCGTTGATTCTGACTCTTTCGGTTACGGAAATCAGATGCGGCGAAACGGTCGCGCCGACTTCGATTCCCGCTCGAACGCAGATTGATTCGAGAAAAGCGACGGTCGAGCCTTTGCCGTTCGTGCCGGCGATTTGGATTTTTAAGTAGTTTTTTTCGGGATTTCCGAGCGCAGACAGCAATTTTCGAATATTTTCCAATCCGAGTTTCATTGCCAAAACTTCATTGCCTAAACCGTACAGATATTTGACAGATTCTTGAAAATTCATTTTACGCTTTCATTTTAATGTTTAAGAAATACTTTAAAATGAATTATAATCTTTGAGAGACTGAACGCCACTTGAAAAATTAGGTAATCCAACACAAAAACAAACTTTTTCTTGAAATGTTCATCTTACAAATCCCTACAAATTCAAACTTTTAGGAGATATTTAATGAAAAGAAGTATTATTTCGATTTTATCTTTACTCGTATTGTGTGTTTCAACGATCGTCGCTCAAAAAGTTCAACCTCAAACCGCTAAAGCTAAAGAAACAAGCAGTTTGCTTTATAAAATTTCCGGTAAAGATATACAAAAACCTTCGTATATATTCGGCACGATTCACGTTATTTGCCCGAATGATATGTTTTCACAGGAAAATCTGGGAAAATATTTTGATGAAACCGAACAGTTGATTTTAGAAATTGATATGGACGATGCGGCTGAAATGCAGACTATGACAAAAGCTGTTTATCTGCAAAATGGCAAGACATTAAGCGAGGCTTTTACGCCCGAACAATTTAAAAAAGTTGACGAATTATTAAAGAATTATCTTGGAATTGCGCTTGAAAATGTAAAAAACATAAAGCCCATAATGCTGCAAACAATGCTTTTAACCAGTCCGAAAGTCATCGGTTGCGCTCCGCCCGCATCTTATGAAAGAACTTTTGTCCAAATGGCTTCGGCTAAAAAGAAACCTGTTTTAGGTTTGGAAACCGTTCAATCGCAAATTGAAGTTTTAGATAAAATACCGTTTGAAAAACAAATCTCGGATTTTTATGAAATGGCTTTGGATCCTGAAAAGTCTTTTGCCGAATTTAAATCATTGATGGAAACATATAAACAACAAAATTCGGATAATTTATTTATTTTGATCGAGAAACAGATGGAAAAAGATAAAACTTTTCAGACGAATTTACTTGATGAAAGAAACAAACTTTGGATTCCGAAAATTGAAAATGCGGTGAAAGAAAACCCCTCATTTATCGCTGTCGGCGGCGGACATCTCGGCGGCAAAAACGGAGTTTTGAATTTGCTCAGAGCGAAAGGCTACAAGATCGAAGCAATCAAACTGTAAACACAAGAATCATTGAGGATAAAGAGAAAATTCCCTTTATCCTCAATGATTCTAAAACGATATTGACGTAAAATTATCTGCAAATTCTATTTAAGCGACGGCTCATTTGATCTCGATAAAAGATAAACCCGCTCGTGAAGTTCGCCGATTATCGCCTTTGTGCTGAATTTCGGCAATCTGCGATTCGAGCAGATCAAACCGGTTATGGTTTTTGACAAGCCCTTGCCGGATCGCTTCAAATTGAACTTCGACATAATCTTTAAATTCTGTGAATTCTTTCCTCTGTTCGCTCAGTTCTTTTCTAATTTCAGTCTGTTCTTTTCTGATTTCAGTTTGTTCTTTTCTGATTTCAGATTGTTCAGCTTCGATTTTGTCCAATCTTTGAGTAAAATCCTGCCGCATACCGCTGATGGCTTGGAGAATTTTGTCGAAATTTTCTTTCGTTTCCATTTCAAAGGTTGAAGTTTCACCGTTTTTATCGCTCATAATCGTTTCTCTGAAGTCATCTTATCATAATTCGATTTCATTCCGAAACAAAAAGTTTTCCTGAAAAACTTGAAATTCAGAATTGATTTCGGGAAACATTTTGAGTGGTAAAGGATAAAATTTTTAAAGTGTCAAATTTCTATTCAACCGGAATAATTACCAAAATTTTTCATAACGTCAGCACTGATTTTCTACATTTTAATTTCCGAATTCATCATAAAATTCAGCAGACGGATAATCGTTTGGCGCATTTCTCTGCGGTCAACGACCATATCGAGCATTCCGTGTTCGAGTAAAAATTCGCTTCTTTGAAAGCCTTTCGGGAGTTTTTGGCGAATCGTTTGTTCGATCACACGCGGACCGGCAAAACCGATCAAGGCTTTCGGTTCACCGATATTGACATCGCCGAGCATTGCAAAACTCGCCGTTACGCCGCCGGTCGTCGGGTCGGTCAAGACGGAAATAAAAGGTAAATTCGCATCGTGAAGTCTTGCCAAAGCCGCCGAGATTTTTGCCATTTGCATTAATGACAAAGTTCCTTCCTGCATCCGCGCACCGCCGGAAGCCGCAAAAAGTATGACCGCGCCGCGTTTTTCGAGAGCGCGTTCGATCAGCCGCGTGATTTTCTCGCCGACTGCCGAACCCATCGAACCGCCGATAAAAGACATATCCATCGCACCGGCATAAACCAGATGACCGCCAACTTTGCCGGTGCCGGAAACGATCGCTTCGGGTAAACCGGAAGATTTTTTCGCCTGTTCGATACGCTCTTTATACGGTTTTGAATCAACAAAATCGAGCGGATCGGCGGAAGTTACTTCTTCGTCGAGCTTTTCGTAAACGCCTTCGTCAAACAGCGTGTCGAGCCGCTGACGGGCGGCAAAACGAAAATGATAATCGCAACTGCTGCAAACTTGCAGCGATTCGATAAGCTGTGCTTTATAAAGCGGTTCGGAACATTCCGGGCATTTTACGAAAATACCTTCGGTTTTGACTTTGCGTTCTTCGTCGTTCGCTTGTTCTTCGATTTTCGGGTCTTTTCGTCGAAACCAAGACATATAATTTTACTCTGAAAAAGTTTAATTTCGGATGTTTTTCAATATCTGAAAAGGTTAGCACAACGCTTCACAAGGTAAAAGGAGCAAAGCACAACGCTCGGATAAAAATCGCTTTTCACGCGCCGATTCGTGTTTTTATTCTTGGCGTTTTTAGTGTGTTTCGCAGTTATTTTGCTTTGAACAATCTCGCTTGAAATCACTTTAAAACTTCCAGCATTTCGGCGTGAATCAAACCGTTACTGCCGCAAATCGGCGGCGCGTAAATACTTAATTTCGAGTCGTCGTAATATGTAACACGTCCACCGGCTTCTTCGATCAATAAAACGCCCGCCGCGACGTCCCACGGATTCAAGCCTTCTTCCCAAAATCCGTCAAAACGCCCGCAAGCAACATACGCCATATCAATCGCCGCTGAACCGTCGCGCCTGATTCCGCGCGATTTCAAGAGGAATTCGGTCAAATGTGCGGCAAAATCTTCACGTTCTTTAAAGTTATATGGAAATCCTGTAACGAGCAGCGATTCGCTTAATTTTTCAGTTTCTGAAACACTGATTTTTCTGTTGTTTAGCGTCGCGCCTTTACCTTTTTCCGCCGCAAACATCTCGTTGCGCGTCGGGTCAAACGTAACGCCGATGACGATTTCGCCGTTGTGTTCGACCGCCAGAGTTACGCAAAAACACGGATAACCGTGCGCAAAATTGGTCGTGCCGTCCAAAGGATCAATAATCCATTTCCAGAGGCTTTCGCCTTCAATAACGGCGATATTCGATTCGCCTGATTCTTCCGCCAGAATCGAATGTTTCGGATAATATGAACGGATTTTTTCGATGATAAATTTCTCCGAAGCAAGATCGGCTTCCGTAACCAGATTGATGTCGGCTTTTTTTGATATTTCGATTTTTCGCCCGAACTTTTCGAGCAGGATTTGTCCGGCTTCACGCGCCGTTTCAATTGCAAAATTCAGCATTAAATTTATTTGTATTTCAAAAAAGTTATTAAATATTTTCTGTCACAATACTGCACGGATTTTTTATTTCTGGCAAACGCCGATATTTCCGGTTTTGCATAATCGCAAATGTCATTTTGCCCGGATACACTTTTTCAAAATCTTTTCAAATTAAAACTTGACATAAATTTATTTATAGGCAATAATCCTTATTGAAATCGAATTTCAATTTCTTTCAAAATTTATTATGCAAAGCAACTTAGCAACGAAATATTTACCGATAATTTCCGACGAAAAAAAGATCGAAGTATCTTTACAAGATAATCAGGCAATTATAAAACTTTCGACATGGACGGAAGATTTAGGCTGGTGCGGGCAGAAAACCTTGACGGTTGATGCCGAAATGCTGGACGATCTGCACCGTATAATCGCCTCGGCGCGTTATAAATTAAATAATAAAAAATCAGAATCAGCGGAAGATTTTCAAAGCAAAAAGGTTTTGGAATTCCCCAAATTTGCGTAAGTTAGTTTCTCTCTCGAATCCGAATAAATTAACGGCAAGCATCTTTTTTAAGATACTTGCCGTCTTTTTGTTTTTTTATTCGTTTCCAATTGGAAATTTCTGTAGACCGATACTTTCTAAAATTTGAAATCTGAATTCCAACTAGCTGACTTCGCGCAAAATAATTCTTTCATTTCCGGCTTTGGCAGTTCTTTCGGAAGTCAATTTTTCGAGTTCTTCGATGTGCATCTGCTCATCGGAAATTTGCCCTTCGAGCCAGAATTTTTGCGGCAAATCATTGTCATCGCAAGCCGCCCAAGCCGCCATATAAGCCGCCATCGCCTCGCGTTCGAGTTCCAAATCCTGTTTGAGCATTTCCTGCACATCAACCGATTGTCGAATCATCGCCGGTTCGACCGTCGGAATTCCGCCGAGCGCAACTATTTTATCGCCAAGCACTTCGGCGTGATCTTGCGCTTCTTCGACATTACCTCGGAAAAAGCCCTTGAAGATTTCCCGATCAGTTCCCGTAACCAAATAACTGTGTTGCGAGTATTGAATTATTCCCGCCAATTCCAAACTCAATGCTTTATTCAAATTTTCGACTAATTCTGCTCTTGCCATTTTCTTATCCCTTTTTTCTATAAACTAAAAATTTACTTTGGAAAGAATATCAATACTCTTATTAAAAGTCAATTAAGTTGTTTATTTTCAACAATATAGAATTGAAATTCAATTTCACTTGCAACTAAAACCGAGAAAATTTGATGCTGAAAAATTAAAAAAATTTGCGGCTATTTTGTGCAATAAAAGGGGTTTTGCGAGTTTCAAAAAAAGTTTTCTTAAATTTTTGCATAAAAAAAGGAGCGAACTTTCTTGTGTTCGCTCCTTTTTTTTATTTATTGAAAAAATTTTAAGTTACCGCGCCGCCGTCAACGATTACAACTTCGCCGTTCATAAAACTGTTCCGGTCGCTGGATAAAAAGGCGGCAAATTCGGCGAGTTCCGAGGGCTGCCCGACTCTTCCTTTTGAAACCCAAAAATCGTGCATTTGAAGAAGTCTCTGCGGAAGTGTATGTCCTAAATCGGTATCAAAAATTCCGGCGGCAATCGCATTAACGGTGATGCCGAAATTGGCGGCTTCGCGTGAAAGACATTTCGTAAAACCGATCATTGCCGCTTTTGAAGTCGCGTAATGAACCGATGTCGGAAGCGAACGAATCGCGCCGACTGAAGTAATGTTCAGAATATTGCCTTGCTTTTCCCGAATCATTTGTTTGTAAAAAGGTTTTGTTACGGCAAAAAGGCTGTTGACATTCGTATCAACCACCCAATCCCAGGATTTGTCGGTCGTCGTCGCAAAATTATCGGGTTTATTAACGGCGGCGTTATTGACCAAAACATTGATCGCGCCCCACGCATCTTTGATTTCACGGGCGAGATGTTTCATTCCGTAGCGGTCGGTCACGGAAACTTTGAACGCCAACGCTTTCCGCCCGTGTGCTTCGATTTTCTTTTTTACTTCTTCCGCCAAATCGTCGCTCGAATGATAATTAAAAGCCACATCCGCGCCTTCGCGGGCAAAAACTTCACAAAGTGCCGCGCCGATTCCGCGTGTTCCGCCCGAAATAAATGCGCGTTTTCCTTCTAATAAAAGACTCAAAACAAAATTCTCCGATTTATAAATGATTGATAAAAAAATAATACTAGGAAAGGTTAATGAAAATGTGCAAAAGACACAAGTTGTGAGAAAAAAAATTAAATTTCTTGAAATCTATCTTTGCGCGGTTGCCACGGCGGTTTGCGGCGGGGTTTCGGTTTTTGCCGGAAGAAGTGCGGAAATTTCCCTGATAATATTTTGCGTTGAGTTCGGAATTGTCAAACTCATTGTCGCCGCTTTTAACTGAGCATATTTCGCCGAATCGCTGATCAGACTTTGAATTGTCGGCACAATATCCGAGGCTTTTTCCAATAAAATTCCCGCACCGCGTTTTGCAATTAAATTCACCGTTCCGGCTTCCTGCGGCATCGGCGGAGTCGTAATATCGGCAATTATCGGCAGATTGCAAGCCAGAGCTTCAAATGTCGTCAGACCGCCGAGTTTTGAAATCATCACATTTGCCGATTGCATTAATTTCTCGATTTCATCGGAATAACCGATGACTTTAACCGGGAATTTCGCTTGTTTCGCCAATTTTTCGGCTTCCTTTCTCAATTCATCATTTTTTCCGGCAAGAAAAATCGCCTGAATATCTAATTCGCCGTTAATTAATTCCTTAAAGATTTTCGGAATATTTCCACCGCCAACCCAACCGGCATTGACAAAAACCGTGAATTTTTCCTCATCCAACCCGAAGGCTTTACGGGCATTTTGCGCTTGCTTTTCATCAACCGGACAGAATTTCGGATTGATCGGCATTCCCGAAATTTTTATTTTTTCCGGCGCGATTCCGTAATCAACAAGCTGGCGTTTGGCGTCTTCGTTTGCCACTAAATAAAGCGAAACTTCATCGCACGCCCAGCCTTTCCAGAAACCGTAACACGGATCGGTGACAACAGTTACAAGCGGAATTTGCTCGGCTAAATTTAATTCCTTTAAGATTCGGGCAAAAATATGCTGAGTCAGAGGATGAACGCTGACAACAATATGCGGACACCATTTTTCAAAAAGTTCCTTGCAGAAAACGATACAGCGATTAAGAAAAAACGGGCTTGTTTCGGGACGAAATCTATTGATGATCCAATACAGATATTTCATCCAATGCTGTTTATTTTGCAAAATCCAATTGTAAACACCGACGAGTTTTTCGGTAATATGATGCGATTCCTCGACCGCTTTGACAATCCGCACGACCGCTGATTCGCCTTTCCAGAATTTTTGCACACCTTCGGCAATAGTCTGCGCGGCAGACCGGTGTCCGCCGCCCGTATCGGATGAGATGATGAGAATTTTCGGATTGTTTTGCTGCATTAAATTTCCAATTATGCTTTAACGCCCGCACCTTCCGATTGCGGAACTTGCTGTCCCATTTTTTCGCTCGCTTTTTTCATTTGTTTTTCGAGCTTTTTAATCTGAATCAGATGTTTCGGATTAAACGGCAGACTCGGATAATAACAATTCGATTCGTGCGTGCAGAAACAACCGTTTGCCGCCTTTTTGCGGCGCGCCTTCATCGCATCGGAATTCCAGGCTTTTTGGAAATCCCAATCGTAGGTGCGCAGATTCCCCGTATCCGAAAGATTTTCGCACGAAGAAATCGTGCCTTCATCATAAATCACCGCTCCGGCAGAACCGGCGTAACAGGTCAGTTGAGCTTCGCCCGTTTCTTTGGTTTTGGCAATCAGATCGTGCATATAAATATCAACCGCCGCTTTGAAAAAGCCTGATGCGCCGCCGTAATTGTTTTTAATTGCCGCGCTTTTTACGTCTTCCAGGATCATATGTGAAAGTTGCGCGTATTTGTTGTGGTCGAAATCGAGTTCCTTCGGATCGTTTGAAGGCGGGCGAATATAATTGATATTGATTTTATCGGGTTTGAGATCGTATTTCAGAAAATCGTACCAATCGAAGATCGTTTCTTCATTCGAAGCCATCACGCACGTGCAGGTTTGAACGTCCAGATTCGGATATTCCTTTTTCATTTCCTTCAAGGTGCGCGCCGTGTGAATCGCTTTGTCCCAACTGCCTTCTTTCTGACGAATTTTTTCGTGCGGTTCTTTCATCCCGTCAATGCCGAGCGCGACCGTGACGTTTAACTTCGGATTTTCTTCCAAAATTCTCGTTACATCGGGAAAAATGCGCGGATGAATCTGTCCGTTGCTCATCAAATAAACCGAATCCAGTTTGTTATTGCGATAAAAAGCGTTGCAAATTTCGGGTAAATCCTTGCGCGTAAAAGGTTCGCCGCCGGCTAAAACCAACACGCCGAGATTTCCGCCGAGAGTTTCCGAGATTTTTTCGATCTCTTCGGTTTTCATCTGCAATTTCTTACGCGGGCGGTCATTGAGTTCGTCGGTAAAAAAGCAATGCGTGCAGCGCATATCGCAAACCGATGTAACTAAAATATTCAGAAAAACAGGCGAAATCGTCTGCCCGATTGCCATTTTTGCGTATCTTTTAAAAATTTCTTTTGTTGTAAAATCCATAATATCCCTTATAAAAACTAAATTACGCCCTTTGGATGCAATTAGTTTAATCCACGTTTTACTTTATCTTATGTCCAATTTTTGAGCAACAATTGAGTTGTTTAAGACAAAAATATTACAAGTTTGCTAAACTATTTTTATGTTTCGCAGAGTTTATTTAGACAATTCAGCTACAACGCCGGTTGATAACCGCGTTATTGAAGAAATGCTACCTTTTTTAACGGAAAAATTCGGTAATGCTTCGAGCATCCATTTTTTCGGGCAGGAAGCGCGTTCAGCGGTTGATAGAGCGCGTCATCAGGTTGCAAGTGCGATAAATGCGCGTCCCAATGAAATCGTTTTCACTTCCGGCGGAACGGAATCGAATAATCTCGCAATTCGCGGACTCGTCGAAGCAAACGAAAAATACGGAAAACATATAATCACTTCCCAAATCGAACATCCGGCGGTCAAAAATGTCTGCGAAGTTTTGGAAAAACGCGGCTTTGAAATCACATATTTGCCCGTTTATGAAGACGGAATCGTCAAGATCGAAGACGTAAAAAACGCGCTTCGTGAAGATACGGTTTTAATTTCGATAATGACCGCCAACAACGAGATCGGCACGATTCAGCCCATTGAAGAAATCGGCAGATTAGTCCGCGATGAGCGCGAAAAAGGCAATAAAATTTGGTTTCATACCGACGCGGTTCAGGCAATCGGGCGAATGAAAATTGATGTCGAAGAAACGGGCTGCGATCTGCTTTCGATTTCGGCACATAAAATCTACGCTCCAAAAGGTGTCGGCGCATTATATGTGCGGCGCGGAGTTCGCCTGCAATCGCAAACCTTAGGCGGACATCAGGAACGCGAACGGCGCGGCGGAACGGAAAATGTCCCGAATATCGTCGCTTTCGGCAAGGCTTGCGAACTTGCCGCTCAAAATCTACCTGAAAGAATCGAACATTTGAAAACCCTGCGCGATAAATTTGAACAAGGCGTTGGCGAGCGAATCTCCGGTGTCGTTTTCAACGGAAACTGCGAAAAACGTCTGCCGCATCTGTCGAATATTTCATTCAGACACGTCGAAGGCGAAGGGATTTTGATAAATCTCGATCTGCAAGGCGTTGCCGTTTCGACCGGCTCGGCGTGTTCTTCGGGAAGTCTGGAAGCATCGCCGATAATTCTCGCGCTCGGACAAAATGATGAACTCGCCCGCGGCGCGGTGCGTTTCAGTTTCGGGCAGGAAAATTCAATGGAAGATGTCGAATATGTTCTGGAAATTTTGCCGAAAGCGGTTGAAAATTTGCGAAAACTTTCTCCGCATTATCAATCCCTCCGGGCAAGCTAACTCAGCCGTTAATAAAACACCAGTCTTGATTAGAAATAAAGGTAGGAATTAACCACATATCCACCCGGATAAATACTGATAAAAGACAGAATAAACCCAAAACAATTTCATAGATCAATCGGTTTGATGTTTTTTAACATTATCTTCTTAGATCTGTGTGGATCTGTGGTAAAAAAATTGCTCAATTTCTCATCAAGACTCAGGTTAATAAAAATTATGTTGCAAATTTTTTATTTTTTTTCAACAAATTCCAGTTTTTTGTAAATAATCCTAAATGTAGCTTTTACAATAATTTAGAAAACAATTTTGCTTTCTAAACCTCAAAAAACAAAACGATTGACGAAAAAGTTTGAAAAAAAATCTTGACACTTGAAAATTTATCGTGTAAGTTCTTTTTCAACCGACAACACAAAAAAGAAAAAGTATTTTTGAGTGAAAGTCATTAAAGATCAAAAAATACTTTTTGCAGAAATAAAGACTAAAGTTTTAACGGGGAAATTGAAACATTTTTTTTGATAAACTTCTCAACATATTTGATAAAGGAAATTTACCTTTATTCAAATTTTTCGGTTTTTTGGTTTTTTTGTGTGAAATCTCATTACTCTGATACTTTGCATCTTAATAATCACCAAAACACCAAACCTTATTATTTTGATGTCGGATAATTCTTACAATGTAATAAAAATGAATCGGGAATCTTTTGACGGATTTCAGATTTTGATTGCTTGTAAGTTAAACAATTTACACATCACCAACCAAATAAAATTTTTAAGAAAAGGCTGTTTGTCCTGAATGTTTTGGGAATAAGCGGCTTTTTTGTGTTGTCGGTTCTTAATTAAAAAAGCAGTAAATTAAGAAAAGTTAGAAAAGTTAGAAAAAAGTTCTTTGATGAAAAAGATTTTGATTTTATTTAGATTGCCGCTCACCTGTCTATAAAAGACAGAAAAGCCGAACTGATAATTGGCGTTATCAATCCGGCAGAGTCGGTTAATCTTTAGAACGAATGGTTCCAGATGCTAACCACTTCAACTGCATCTTAAACCTTCCGTTCACAAAAATCAATCCAATTTAGACATTCATTTCATAAGCCGAAGGTCTGTTTTAACTCCTTTGCATGAGGTATTGATGTCTATTTAACCGCCAAAAGAAATAAACAAATAAATCTATGTGGAAAAAGAAAAAAACAAACTCACTCAAACAGTTCGCTCCGATTAATTCGGGATTATCAGCAAATAATAAACCTTATGAATCAAGCGAAGAAACATTGGAAACGGTTATTCCCGAAAATCATAAGCACACGGGATTTACTATAAAAATCGCTTATCTGAAACAGTATTGGGCGGCAGTTGCTTTGATCGCTTTTCTCTCGCTCGGAGCCGTCGGAGCAGGACTTAAATATCTGGAAGACGCTGCAAAAAAGGTTTTGACTGACAGAAGCAAGGCAACGTATCTGAAACCGTCAAACGAAGGACTTTTGTCAAATGTCAATCCGTTTCTTTCCGCTCCTCCGCCGACACCGACTCCGCAGCTTTCCAAGGAATATTTATATGCCGGAAGCAAATTACTGGCGATTGAGGATAAAAATGCTTCCGCCGCGCCGCCCACTGATCTGGCTGTCTGGCGACCTTCGACCGGAACGTGGTGGGTATTGGGCGGAACAGGTTCTCAACAAACTTCGCAAACATGGGGAACATTCGGAGATGTTGCCGCACCGGGAGATTATGACGGCGACGGTAAGACCGACCTGTGCGTTTTCCGCTCTTCCGGTTCGACGTGGTTTGTCATGCGAAGCAGCGACGGCGCAGGCGAGTATTATTACTTCGGCGCGAGCGGCGATATTGCCGTTCCGGCGGATTATGACGGCGACGGCAGAACGGATACCGCTATCTTCAGACCTTCAAACGGGACCTGGTATATCTGGAATCGGGCGACTTCACAAATTGATTCCGCCCAATTCGGACAATCGGGAGATAAACCGGCAATCGGCGATTATGACGGCGACGGCAAAGCCGATCTTGCGTTTTGGCGCGGAAACGGAACACCGACCTTTTATGTCTATCGAAGTTCGGATGCTTCGGTGCAATACCAAGCCTACGGTTTATCGGGAGATGTTCCGGCGGTTGCCGATTATGACGGCGACGGACGGGCAGATTACTCGGTCAGACGCGGAGCAAGTTGGTATGTCTTAAAGAGTTCCGATTCGCAAACCCTGACTTACAGTTGGGGACTCTCAGGCGACACGGAAGTTCCGAATGACTACGACGGCGACGGCAAAGCGGATATTGCGGTGTGGAGAGGCTCGACGGGTGTTTGGTACATCGTGAACAGCGCGGACTCATCAACCAGAATCGTCCAATGGGGAATGTCGGGGGATATACCCGTTCCCGCTTTTTATCGCAGATAAATCTAGGAGTGAAAACTGAAAACGGTGGAGTCAGAATTGAATCCACCGGACGCGGAAATAATTTCCCGAGGAATAAAAGAAAATGACAAAGAGCAGACTCACATTAAGCTCGTTGAGGAAAATAGAAATGAAAAGTGAATTAACCATAGAATCAAATAACGAAATAAAATGGAAAAACGCGGCTAACAATCTCAGACAAATCACCTTGAAATTTTCAATAGGAATGATCTTAGCTTTGGTTATAAGCAGTTCCGCAATTTTTGCACAGGAAAACGACAATACGGCTGACCGAGCCTTAAAGGGGAGCGGGCGGGTAAACCCTTCAACTCTGGCAATGGAGATCAGTATTCCTCTGGGCAGTTATCCGGGACGCGGGATCAATGTGCCGATCTCTCTGAGTTATTCCTCAAAGGTCTGGCGAATGGATAGCACGAGTCAAACATCCACGAGTGTCGGCGGGAGTCCCTGCTTTACGGTTAGCGAACCGCGATTCAGCGAGAAATCGGCATCGGGCTGGACAACCAGCCTCGAAACACCTTATATCGAATACACCGGATGGAGAGACCGTTTTACCGCACAAGGTTTTCCCGTAATTGACAGAACTTGTGAAAATATGGAACCGCCGCAGCCGACACCGGAAATCAGAAGAATAACGCTTTACCTGCCAAGCGGAGAAACCCACGAACTCCGGATGGATGCGGCACTTAACAGTCAGGGCAACACCGATCGAAACGGATACTACTATGCGGCGGACGGCTCGAACATCATCTATTATGAAAATTCTTCAACCAATACATATAAACTGATGATGCCGGACGGTTCTTTCTACGAATTTGAAAATCTGTCATCCCCGACTACTGTCGCGGAAAGAAAAGCCTTAAAGTTCATTGACCGCAACGGTAACTTTACGAGTTATAACCCGTCAACCAAAGTTTGGACGGACACTCTCGGAAGAACTCTATCGGCACCTTTCGGAACTAATGTGCCGACCGCGCCGGAAATCATTCCATATCAGCTGCCGGGAATGACCGGAGAATATAAATTTCATTGGAAGAAACTCGAAGACGGTTTGACGAATCCGGCAGGTGAGCTGAAATATGCGGGCGATATTTATAATGCCGGAACCGGGGGAATTCCGATGTATACTCAAAGACCGGCAGGCGACGCGTTATTTCACTCGAACGATATAAGAGATAATCAGGTGAGGAATTCGATGCAATTGTTTAATCCGGTCGTTTTAACAAAAATCGAGCTTCCGACCGGACAAAGCTATGAATTCTCATATGATCTTTTCGGACAAATCAATAAAATCAAATACCCGACCGGCGGGGAAGAAACCTTTACATATCAGCAGGTATTACCGCTCACGCCGGCAGTTCAGGACTGGACGGATATCAGTTCGCAAACCAATCGCGGAGTTCAAACCCGTAAGTTATATGAATCGGCGGGTACCGCTCCTTACGAATGGACATATTCCACTACATATACTGCTCCGCAAGGCTACAAAATTTCGAGTGTAAGTCCTGCCGATATTTTAACCGAGAGATTCCTGTATCGCGGCGCACCGCCGTGTCAAGGGTGTGATGTCGGCGATTATGGATTTAGCAATGCAAGTATCGGATTGCCTTATGAAACAAGAGTTTTTGACGCATTAGGAACGGGCGGAGTAAGGAAATTGGTGTCCAGAAATATGACGCATTGGACCAAGACTTCATATCCGGCGGGAATGGGAAGTGCCGATTGGCATCAGCGCGTAACACACGAAGAAAGTTATATTTACGATCCGGGCGGAAACGGTGATTATGTCAAATCAACCACCAAATATGAATATGAAGATCTGTCGGCAATAGACAAACCGCTCTTAAAAAGGAAAACTCTGCAATATGCTTATGAGGGCTCATCGGGAAATGCGCTAAACGATCCGCTGCCCGAACCCGGAGAAAATCCGGACGGAAATCCCGTGCCAATGCCGACACCGACACCGCCGACCCTTCTGCGGACAATGGAAGAAACTTATTTAATAAACGATCCTTCCGTTATCAATCGTCAGAATTATAAAGACCGGAATATGGTCGGACTGGTAACGGCTTCGGTTGTCAGGGACGGAGCAGGGATAATTGTGTCCAGAAGTGAGATGAAATATGACGAGAGCGGATATTCGCCGACAAATTACGTCAGGGGAAACTCGACGACTTCAAGAGTTTGGGGCAGCACCAAAGGAGTCTCGACAAATTCGAGTGCTTATATCGTCACCCGCGCCAAATTTGATATTTACGGTAATCAATATGAAACGATTGATGCCAAAAGCAATTCAACACTTACGACGTTTGATTCGACCCATAATGCCTTTCCGGTTCAGGTTACTTCGGCAGTTCCCAACCCGGGCGGACAAAACGGATCAACAACCGCCTTTGTGTCAAGCGCGACTTTTAATTACACGACCGGATTGCCTTTGACGACAACCGATGCCAACGGACTTGAAACCAGAATTGCTTACGATCCGGTAACTCTGCGACCGCTCAATACCAAGACTTTTTATAATAATGCTCAGGTCGGAAGTGAAGCGGAAACCATCTATCACGACGAACTAAATAATTACCGGATGAAAAACCGTTTGCAGATTGATGAGAATAACTGGGCGGAAAGCATCACTTATTTTGACGGTCTGGGACGAGCTTACAAAGCTGAACAGATTGATTCGGACGGAAATGTCTTTGTTGAAAAGGAGTTCGATTCTGACGGCAGAGTTTTAAGAGTCAGCAATCCTTACCGGAGCAATGAATCCAAACACTGGACAACCAATATTTATGATGATGCGAGCCGGATTAAGGAAGTTATCTTGCCGGACGGGGCAAAAGTAAAAACCGATTACGGCGTTTTAATTTCGGATATTGTCGGCGTAACCAAACAGATTACCGATCAGGCGGGCAAGAAACGCAAAGGAATTACAGACAGTTTAGGCAGAATGATTCGCGTCATTGAAGATCCGACCGGACAAGCGTTAAATACGGATTATGTCTTCGATACGCTCGGAAATTTGCGGAAAACAATTCAAGGTGAACAGAGCCGGTATTTCAGCTATGATTCGCTCGGCAGACTTCTGCGAGCAAAACAGCCCGAACAACAGGTTAATCCGAATCTGTCGCTGCCGACCGCCGACTCAATCACCGGGCATAACGCGTGGTCAGCGGCATATTCCTACGATGACAACGGGAATATTATCACGACAACCGATGCCAGAGGTGTTTCCGTTACCGGAACTTATGATAATTTTAACCGGATAATTTCCAGAGATTATTCCGATTCAACGCCTGATGTCAGTTTCTTTTATGACGGCAAGGGATTGGACGCAACTCCGAATTTCTCGAAGGGTAAAACGACCAAAGTTACCAATGGCATTTCCGAAACGCGATATATATCATTTGATATTTTCGGCAGGATTTTAAAGCATCAACAAATAACTGACGGCAAGACTTATCCGACTGAATATGCCTATAATCTGTCAGGATCACTGATCGAAGAAACTTATCCTTCGACCAGAAAAGTCAAACATATTCTGGATAATGACGGCGATCTCTCGACGGTGAAAAGCAAGAAAAACGCGAATGCGGTTTTTTATAATTACGCCTCGAATTTTACGTATGATTCGACCGGAGCGGTTAAGAAAATGCAGCTCGGCAACGGGCTTTGGGAGAATTATTCTTACAATAACCGTCAGCAGATCGTGCAGATCGGATTGGGAACAAGCCATAACACGCAGAATTTGCTTAAGCTCGAATACGGTTACGGAACGAATACCGAGAATAACAGCTCTTTAAGAGAACAGAAAATCACGGTTCCGACCGTCGGACAAACCGGCGGATTTACGGCGGTGCAAACATATACTTACGATAATCTCAATCGTCTGCAATCGGCGGAAGAAAAGGTTTCCGGTGCAACTACCTGGAAGCAGACTTTCAGTATTGACCGCTACGGCAATCGCCGGTTTAACACGATCAACAACAATACGACCACTCTGAGTCAATCTTCTCCGGCAAAAGTTACAAATCCGCTAATCAATACATCGGACAATCGCTTTCAAGCCGATCAGGACGGTGACAGCAATATTGACTACGATTACGATAAAAACGGAAATCTGACTCTGGATGCCGAAAACAAACGCTTTGTGTATGATGCCGAAAATCATCAAAAATCCTTCTTCCTCAGCACGAATCAGACAACAACGCCGGATGCGATTTATCACTATGACGGCGACGGTAAAAGGATAAAGAAAATTTCTGCTGGCGAAATAGCAATTTTCGTGTATAATGCTGGAGGAACACTTGTCGCGGAGTATTCGACCGAGTTGGCACAAACGCCGCAAGTGAGTTATTTGACACAAGATCATTTAGGCTCTCCGCGGGTTATCACCAATAAATACGGCATAGTTACGACCAGGCAGGATTACACGGCGTTCGGCGAAGAAACAATCACGGCAAACCGCCAAACCGGACTCGGCTACACAGGTCAGGACGAACTCAGAAAAGGCTACACCGGATATGAAAAGGATGACGAATCGGGATTAGATTTTGCACAGGCAAGATATTACAACGCTTCGCACGGCAGATTTACATCCGTTGATCCACTGACGGCATCGGCAAGTATCAGAGATCCGCAGACATTTAATCGTTATAGTTACGTTCTGAATTCACCATATAAATTTACTGATCCATTGGGATTATTACCGGTAGGTTCAGGTGCCTGCGCTCAATGGTGTACCGACGCAGAATTTGTTGACGGTTCGGCATTTTCGGGTACGGATAATTCAATTAAAAATATCTTTGAAAATATGGCTGCGTCTCGTCGGCAAACTCAATACCGTACATACTATATTAATAGGGATGGAACAATTAAGGTGGCGACAACTAGAAGTGTTAATGGAAATGAGTATTATGTGCAAAATGAAGGAGATCCCAATCAATATACTCTTGTAGCTACATTAACACAAAATAATCATGGTTTGGTACTATTTCCCGGTAATTCCACTAATTTTGACAGATATGGAGAGCCTGATCCGGGTGGAGAAAATAATGGTGTAGAGCATGGGGCGGGAGATCACTATGTTAAACCGGAAGTGGCAGCTGCATTATTTGGTATGACTAGTGTCTTAAAGGACAAACATAATATTAAAATATCCTTTGGTGATATGTCAGCCGAAAATGGGACAGACCCCTATACTCCAGGAGGAACAGATCATAGTGGACATGGACATAATAAGAATAGTGGATTGGATATTGACTTTAGATACATAAATAAAGATGGTGTTAGTTTTCAAGGAGAAATGACCAGTTCTCAGTTTGACCAAGGGAAAAACCAGCAAGTTTATGATACAGCTAAAACATTTGGCTTTACTAGTAATTATCAAGGTAAGACAAACGTTAAATTAAGCGGAGTTACACGTGATAGTGGACATAATAACCATGGACATTTAGGTTTTAGTTTTAATTCTGCAAAAATCGTTAAACTCAAAAAAAACTAGGTTATTGGTAAATTAGCAGGAGGAGTAATTACTATAATTACTAAAAAAATTATGAAATTAACAAAGATAGGAAGTATTGGTTTGGTGGTATTTTCGTTAATTTTTCAGGCTTGTTCAGCTCTAGCTACTGAAAATCAACTGTCAGTGAAAACCGATTCAAAGGCAAATGTGCAAGGAACACTAAATAGCGAAATACCAAATAGTGATCCCGTTCAATTGCCGAAAGAGCAGGAAAAACCATCAAAAATTAATTTTCGTGACATCGAAAACAGCAGAGGTTTAGTTGCGATTAGTGATAAACGGTACGAAAAGGACAGTCGCATTCGCATTTACAATCAAGATGGAAGCATCTGGTATGAATATACAAACTCCGGCGAAGATTCCAGCAGACTCAAGTTTGATGAAAATCTTCTTCCTTTTCGCAAAGATGCAGATGAGCTTTTACTGATTTTTGATTCTGTAAGTGAGGATGATCTCTATTATCAGGTCGTCGTCAATGAAAAAACAGGACTTAAAAAATTTATCAGGAAGGACGACCCGCTCTTTAAGTTTGGGAACTGGGAAGATTTTACCTTAAATTGTTTTGCTGTTAGTTTTGATTCGGAAAAGAATCCGATGCGCCGGGAGATTAATGGTGAAATTATTAAAGATGGTTTTCAGGATGAATTTTTGCATCCTGAAGAGATCAGAGGAGAGTGGTTGAAAGTTAAATGGCATCCCGATGATGATCGAGAGAAACCCGCCACTTTCGGATGGATCAGGTGGAAAGAAGATAAGAAAATTGTGATTAACTTCTTTGAAAAAGCCTAAGCTGTAAAAAGCGACTTTTTCGGAACTCTTTGAGGCGATCAAGTGGAAGTTTCTTCTATTTGATCGCCTCAAAAGAAGGCTGTTTATTTTATGAGAAATAAAATTGTCATTATTTTTGTTTTAAGTTTTTTTGTGATTTCGTGTTTTAGCGCGAGCCAAACGGTTCCTAACACAAAAATTATAGAAGTAAAACAAGAAGTAAAACAAGAAGTCTATGGCAGCGGTTCAATTAATAATTATCACTTAAAGTTAGAAAAGAGCGGTGAAGGAAAATGTGTTCTTTTCTATAAAAATGAATCTCGAGAAGATTCTCAAGAAGAAAAGATTATTTTTGATATGGATGCCCCATGTGAGTTTGTTCGTTTAGGTAAAACGGATGAAATTCGCTCTCATTCTTATAAAAATAATAAAAATGAAAGGTACGATGCAGTAATT
>JBBRVS010000078.1:0-22529 GCA_038246645.1 Pyrinomonadales bacterium | reverse complement strand
ATCCGCGCGTCTTACTCTTGGGTAATAATTCATCTAAAACCTCGAATTGAGGTAATGTTAAATCTGTTGTATATGCCATTATTAAAGTAAAAGTGATTATGGCTTTAATTGCAAACAGGTTCTATAGAAAATCTGAAAGTTTTAGATTTATTTGCCGGTTGCGGCGGTTTGTCTCTCGGCTTTGAGGCGCAAGGTTTTGATGTTGTCGGATATGAAATGGACGAGAAAGCTGCCGAAACTTACAATCAAAATTTATACGGCAGATGTTTTCAGGAAAAACTTTCAGTAAATAAAATTTATCAAGACGAATTTGATGTTGTGATTGGTGGTCCACCTTGTCAGCCTTTTAGTGTTGGCGGGCATCAAAAAGGAATTGATGACGAAAGAAATGGATTCCCGATTTTCTTGAATGCTATTAAGCAGATAAATCCCACAGTTTGGATGTTTGAAAATGTTCGCGGAATGCTTTACTCAAACAAATGGTATTTAGATGAAATTATAAATCAATTACAAAGTTTCGGATATATAATTGAGTATAAATTAATTAATGCCGTTAGATTTGGTGTTCCTCAGAATCGGGAAAGACTTTTTGTAGTTGGACATAGAAGTAACTTTACTTTCCCAAAAGCCGAAAATAAAGTTTATACAGTTGGCGATGCAATCGGTGATTTAGTTGATAAAATCAGAGATGAAAGCAAGATTTTAACCGATTCGATGGATAAATATGTTGCCAAGTATGAAAAAGCCTCGTCTTGTGTAAATCCGAGAGATTTATATTTAGAAAAACCTGCCAGAACACTTACTTGCCGAAATATTGCTGCAGCGACGGGCGACATGCAGAGAGTAAAACTTGCAGATGGAAGACGCAGAAGGATAAGTATCAAAGAAGCAGCAAGACTGCAAAGTTTCCCTGATTGGTTTGACTTTTGCGGAACAGAAACAAATCAATATTATCAAATCGGAAACGCCGTTCCGCCAATGCTTGCGTTTTATCTTGCAGCTTCGATTAAGGCATCTCTATTTTCTGATAAATTTTATTCACAAAAAGAGCTTCAAGTTAGTCCGGTAGGTACAGGTTTTCAAGCAAGTTTATTTTAACGATGAAATATCTGAATAAAAGTAAAAAATCTCCTCAAATTCTTGAAATTATTGAGCAAGCTATTGATATTATTGTAGCAATCGGAATTCCGATTGAAAATAAAACCGAACGAGCCATTGAGAAAATGGCACTATCTTTTCTTGCTGTGGCAGACGTTACGAATAATTGGAAAAATGCGAAAGGCTTAAACCACAAGCGTTTTCTGAAAACCAGAGAAATAATAACTTTCATTAATGCAAATTTTGAAGAACAGATTTCCCCGGGTTCGTATGATGATATTCGCAGAAAAGATTTAAAATTATTAATTTTAGGAGGTTTTATTCTCAAAAGCGGTGAAAATCCAAACGCGGCAACAAATGATCCGACACGAGGTTATACGCGATCGCCTGATTTTACTGAATTAGTAAAGAATTACAAAACAAAGGAATGGAAACTTTCCCTTAAAAGATTTCTCAAAAATAAAAATAATTTACAAGAATTGCTAGCAAGAAAACGACAAATTCAAAAAGTGCCGGTAGGCTTGCCTAATGGAAAATTATTAGAATTTTCATCTGGACAACATAATTTATTGCAGAAACAAATAATAGAAGAATTTTTACCGAGGTTCGGAAATGGCTGTGAAATTCTTTATGTTGGTGATACTGCTGATAAATTTTTACATTTCGAGAAAGAAAAACTTACCCAAATTAACTTCTTTAACTTAGCCCATGAAGAATTACCTGATGTAATTGCTTACAATTATGAAAAAAACTGGCTTTATTTAATTGAAGCCGTTCATAGTAGCGGTTCAATTAATGAAGTCAGAATGTTAGAACTCAAGCAATTAACCAAAGACAGTAAAGCGGAAATTATTTTTGTAACAGCATTTCTCACAAAATCAGAATTTCGTAAATGGGTAACGGAAATCGCGTGGGAAACGGAAGTTTGGATTGCGGAAAATCCCGATCATCTAATTCATTTTAATGGCGATAAATTTTTAGGTCCATATAATTAAAATAAAAGTGAAAAAAATTGTTATTTCTATATTTCTGATTTTGCCTTTTTGCTGATCGGCGCGATTTGGCTGACCGGAAATTCTTTGACTGCGCCGGCAAATCACACGGTCGGGAATTGTCCGGAGGATTTGCATTGTGAAAATGTCGAATTCGTAAGCGAATCGGGCGCGATAATAAAAGGCTGGTTTTTACCGGGAGAAAAGGGGAAAGGCGCGGTTGTTTTGATGCACGGCGTTCGCGCAAATCGGCTTGAATTAATTGAGCGGATTCGTTTTTTGCATAAAGCCGGATTTTCGGTTTTGGCTTTTGATTTTCAAGCAAGCGGCGAAAGTATTGGGACACAAATTACTTTCGGTTTTCTGGAAAGCCTCGACGGCGAAGCAAGCATAAGATTTATCAAAGAAAAATTGCCCGAAGAAAAAATCGGAGTTTTGGGAGTTTCGATGGGCGGCGCGGCGTTTCTTTTGGCGAAAAATATGCCGGAAACCGATACTTTGATTCTCGAGATGGTTTATCCGACGATGCAAAAAGCCGTCGAAAACCGTCTGAATCTATGGTTTTTTCGCGGCGCAGAAAATCTTTCGCCGCTTTTGACCTGGCAGTTTCCTCTTCGTCTGGGCGTTTCGGTTGATGAACTGCGCCCGATTGATAAAATTTCAAATCTGAAAAGTCCCGTTTTAGTAATTGCCGGAGAAAACGATGAGCATACGACGCTCGAAGAAAGCAAGCAACTTTTCAGGGCGGCAAATGAACCTAAAGAGTTGTGGATTGTTCCACGCGCCGCGCCTGAGGATTTATTGAAGATCGCCCCGGCGGAAGATGAAAAAAGAGTTTCCCGCTTTTTTCAAAACACATTAAGATAAGCAACCTCTTCCCGAAAATTGCACAGGAGAAAATTATGAAATATCTGAGATTTACAGGGTTTTCGCTCGTTTTGTTGGTGATCGTTGCGCTTTCGGCAGACGTTTTTGCACAAACGCGCCGAACACGAACGACAGCGAAGAATACGGCGGCTTCAAACATTTCCGATAACGAAATTTCGCGCGGTTTGAAGGAAGCTCTTTCCAAAGGTGTCGGGTTTGCGGTTGATAATCTCGGCAGGGAAAACGGTTTTTTGAATAATATTGATGTCAAAATTCCGCTGCCGAAATCTTTGAAAAATGTCGAAAAAGCCGTGCGTTTTGCCGGACAAGGGCAGCGAGTTGATGATTTTGTCGAGACAATGAATCACGCGGCGGAAAAAGCCGTTCCGGTCGCTTTCGATATTTTTGTTGATTCGATCAAGCAGATGTCTTTTAACGACGCGCGACAAATTCTCTTCAGCGGACAGGATGATGCCGCGACACAGTTTTTTCGCCGGACGAGCGAGGAAAAACTGCGCGGAAAATTTCGCCCGATTGTCGAAGAATTTACCGAAGAAACGGGCGTTACGCAGAGTTATAAAAGAATGATGGACAAAGCCGGATTTATGGCGGCATTCGTCGGAAAAGACGCGCAGGATTTAGACGGTTATATCACGCAAAAAGCCCTCGACGGCACATTTTATATGGTCGCGCAGGAAGAAAAGAAAATCCGCAAAGACCCGATCGGCAGAACGACGAGTATTTTGCAAAAGGTTTTCGGGATTTTGAAATAAGTTAGAAAAAATCAGTATAGTGAGCGGTAGCGAACACTGTGATTAAATAAAGTTGTTCGATTAATAAAGGTGCTCACTACCGTTCGCTATACCGATTATTTCGATATTAAAATGAAACACATACGAATTATCTCGTGTGTGTTTTTGTTTTGTCAGCAGATTTTGCAACTTTAAGGCGGAATAACTTATCATAGCTATTAAATGGAAAATCAAAAAACGGAACAAACCGTAAAAATAAGGCACGAAATAAAAGGCGTTGTCGAACCGAAACTCGTCCGCATAATCTCATTTACCGTTATCACTATTTCTCTCGTTGCCTGCACGGTTTTATGTATCCTGGCAATCTGGAAATTCACCGAATCCGACGCGGTTTGGCGGGCGATTGCGACCTTTATCGTCGTCAGCGTGGCAACCGGAATTTTTACTTTCGTCAACGAAAAGTTGGGTTAATTGGCAATGGTTTTTAATTTATTGCGTTAGAAATCATTTGCCAATATAATTTTTAGCAAAAGAGGTAAAAAAATGTTAGTTGAAGAAGTTGAAGAAATTACGGAATTAGAAGAAAAGGAAGAAAGAGAAATGCCCTCATTTAATCACAGTTATCTCTGTTGGCAAATTTCGCAACAGCTTTCACAAAACGAAGCAATTGTGCCGCTTCCCGAATTAACTCTAAACATTGAAAACGGAATAATTCCTGATATTTCAGTATTTCCGAAAGAACTTGTCAAACCTGATTTTCTGCGCGATATTCCGAAATTTTCCGAAATGCCGATTATTGCCATTGAAGTTATTTCGGTAAGCCAGAATATTCAAGATTTACTCGAAAAAGCAAGAACCTTGACTAAACACGGAATTAAAGCCGTTTGGACGATCGAGCCTTTTACCAATACGGTTTTTGTGACGACAAATGATGAAGAAAAACGCTTTCATAATCAGGAAGTCGAAAGTGAAGGCATCAAAGTTGATTTCCGCAAAATTTTTAGCGTCAACTAATCTTTTTCCTCTTTGCTTTGCTCATTTTGAATTGATAAAATACTTGTTTCGCCAATAGACAGGAATTTTATCTGTAAAACACAAGAATGAGCATTAAACAAATTACGGTTCGCGGTGCGCGTCAGCACAATCTTAAAAACATCAATGTCGAAATCCCGCGTGATTCCTTTACGGTCATCACGGGTTTGAGCGGTTCGGGCAAATCTTCGCTTGCGTTCGATACGATCTACGCCGAAGGTCAGCGTCGGTATGTCGAATCGCTTTCGGCTTACGCGCGGCAGTTTCTCGATCAATTGGAGAAACCCGATGTTGATTCGGTCGAAGGTCTTTCTCCGGCGATTTCAATCGAGCAGAAAACTGTTTCGCGTTCGCCGCGTTCGACTGTTGGAACAGTTACAGAAGTTTACGATTATCTGCGGCTGCTTTTTTCTTCGATCGGAACGCCGCATTGCCCGAATTGCGCTGCGCCGATTACGCGTCAATCCGCCGAACAAATTGTCGCAAATGTTCTCGAACTTCCCGAAGGCGAAAGAGTTATGATTCTTGCTCCGATAGTTCGCGGACGCAAGGGCGAGTTTAAAAAGGAACTCGAAAAACTTCATAAAGACGGATTTATCCGCGCCCGGATTGACGGCGAAATGCATCTTTTGGATGAAGAAACAAACCTTAGCAAACGCAAGAATCACACAATCGAAGTCGTCGTTGACCGGCTTTTGCTTAAAGCAGGCGTGAAGGAACGCCTGACCGAATCGGTGAAAACGGCTTTGAAATTAACGGACGGCGCGGTTTTGATCTCGATTATTGACGGCGAAGAAAAACTCTATTCGGAAAAAATGGCGTGTGCGGGTTGCGGCATCAATATCCAGCCGCTCGAACCGCGTTCGTTTTCGTTTAACTCCAATTACGGCGCGTGCAGAAAATGTCAGGGTTTGGGCATTGTCGCGGAAATTGACGCTTATAAACTCGTGCCGGATGAAACTATTCCCGCCGGAGAACTTGAATTTACCGGAAAATCCGATCCGAAGGGCGCAAAATTTCTGCAAAATGCTCTCGAAGCCTTGATCGAAAAATTTACCGATGAAGATAAACTGATTTCGCCCGAAGAAGAAAAAAAGAAAGCAAAGACTAAAAACCAAAAACCAAAGACCAAAGATTTGCTAAAACTTCCGTTCGGCAAACTTTCAAAAGAAATCCGCGACGCATTTTTTCACGGGACGAATAAACGCCTGACTTTCCGGCAGGGAAGTTATGTTTATGAAGGCGATTGGAAGGGCGCGATCAGAGCGATGCGCGAGCGTCTGGAAACGCCGCCGTCGGAAAAAGTGCGCGAGGCTCTGGAAGAATTCGTCTCGCCGATGAATTGTCCGGCGTGCGAAGGCAAACGCCTGCAGCCGGAAAGTTTAGCAGTCAAAGTCGGCGGTTTCGGCATTGCCGATTATGTCGGTTTGCCGATTGAAGAATCGGTTAAAGCGTTTGAAAAAATTAAATTGGGTGAACGCGAAGAAAAAATCGCGGGTCTTGTCTTAAAAGAAATCAAAGAGCGTCTGAATTTTCTTCTGGCGGTCGGTTTGGGATATTTGACTTTGGAACGTTCGTCGGGAACTCTGTCGGGCGGCGAAGGTCAGCGCATCAGACTGGCGACGCAGATCGGTTCGAAACTGCGCGGCGTTCTTTATGTTTTGGACGAGCCTTCAATCGGACTTCATCCGCGTGATAATCAAAAACTGATCGAAACTCTGCACGAACTGCGTGATTTGGGAAATACGGTCTTGGTCGTCGAACACGACGAGGAAACCATCGAAAAAGCCGATTATGTGATTGATTTAGGACCGCTTGCCGGAACGCACGGCGGCGAAGTTATTGCGGTCGGAACGCCTTCGGACATCGAAAAATCAAAAGATTCTCTGACCGGACAATATCTTTCGGGCAAATTAAAGATCGAAGTTCCGAAAACGCGGCGCAAACCGAACGGGAAACATATTACGGTCAAAGGCGCAAAAGCGCATAATCTGAAAAACATCACGGTCGAATTTCCGCTCGGCGTTCTGACGGCGATCACGGGCGTTTCGGGTTCGGGAAAATCAACTTTGATTGACGATATTTTGTATCGCGGTCTGGCAAAATTCATCTATAAATCGGTCGCCGTTCCGCTCGAACACACTTCGATCGAAGGCTTGGAACATATTGATAAAGTCATCGAAATTGACCAAACGCCGATCGGCAGAACGCCGCGCTCGAATCCGGCGACCTACACGGGAGTTTTTACGCCGATTCGCGAGCTTTACGCGATGCTGCCGGAATCGAGAGAGCGCGGCTACAAAGCCGGAAGATTTTCGTTTAATGTCAAAATAGGACGCTGCGCCGCGTGTGAAGGCGCGGGAATGAAGCGCATCGAGATGAATTTTCTGCCCGATGTTTTCGTCAATTGCGACATTTGTCGCGGCGCACGCTATAACCGCGAAACGCTTTCGGTCAAATATAAAGGTCTGTCAATCGCCGATCTGCTCGACACGACAATCGAAGACGCTCTGCCGATCTTAGAAAATATTCCGAACATCAAACAAAAATTGCAGACTCTGCTCGATGTCGGTTTGGGCTACATCAAGATCGGACAATCTTCGACGACCTTAAGCGGCGGCGAAGCCCAGCGCATCAAACTTGCCAAAGAACTTTCCAAACGCGCCACCGGAAAAACTATCTATATTTTAGACGAACCGACGACCGGACTCCATTTCGCCGACGTTCATAAACTGATTGACGTTTTGCAAAGATTGGTCGAACTCGGAAACACGGTCATCGTCATCGAACATAATCTGGATGTCATCAAAACAGCCGATTACGTGATTGATCTCGGACCCGAAGGCGGCGCGGGCGGCGGCAAAATCGTCGCCAAAGGAACGCCCGAACAGGTGGCGAAAATCAAGGGTTCTTATACGGGAAAAGCTCTGAAGAAAGTCTTAAATAATAAAAAATAATCTGCTATAATCGGCAAACGCAGGTGGAACGAATTATGTCGCAAACAGAAATAGAAAAAAGACTTTCCGATTTGGAAAGAGAAGTTGCCGTTTTAAGGCAAAAGATCGAGAAAGAAGAAAAATCAAAAGAACCATGGTGGAAACAAATTGCCGGAACATTTGCCGATGATCCGATGTATGATGAGGCGATGCGTTTAGGTCGTGAATATCGTTTGTTGCAAAGAGAAGATTATGACAAAGATGACAAGAAAAAATGATAATTCTCGATACAGATTGCCTCAGTTTATTTGACCGTGAGAAGTTTCTTGAAACTTCGATTTTGCGAAAAAATCTTGATGAATTTTCATCGGATGAGATTTTCACGACAATAATAACTTTCGAGGAGCAAATGCGAGGCTGGCTGACGCTTTTATCAAAGTGCAAAACTATTGAACAGCAAATTTTTGCGTATCAAAGATTAAATCAATTTCTTGATAATTTTCGGAAAATTGCTGTTTTACCTTTCAATGAGAAAGCCGCCGAAGTTTTTCAAAATCTCAAATCAAACAAAATCCGCGTCGGCACGATGGATTTGAAAATCGCTTCGATTGCAATTGCCAATGATGCAATTTCGGTTTCGAGAAATCTCGCCGATTTTCAGCAGATTCCCGAACTGCAAGCCGAAGATTGGACAAAATAGCTGTGGTGTTTATCTGCTTCGTTTGGACTCAAAATTTGAAAATCTCGTCGTTCCCATTGGTAGATTTGAAATACTTCTTAGGATGATTTGGAGTTTTAGCGCAATTCGTGTTTCGCTTCGTTCAAAACTATTTATCAATTTAATTGTGCGGTCAAAATCTTTGTCTTTCAAGATTTGAAGCGCGTTGCCGAGATTATGCGCTCCCGACATTCCTCCGTTCATCGTAATTAAAAATTCGCCGTTGCGCTGAGCGGGTTCGTTTCTGAACTGCGAAACGAGAGCGTAAGCTCGTATAAATTCATTCAGCGCCGGAATGATAGATTCCAGAGTGCGAAAGGCTTGCGCCGCATCCATGAGCGCGTAAGCGTTGGCAAGTTCGATTGAATTTGTAATCTCCGCCTGCGTAATTTCAGCCGTGTCAATCAAACCTGCGGCTTGATTTAAAATTGATGTCGCCCATTGCCCGTTTTCTTCCGCGTTTTTCCGGTAGACGGCTCGTGCCAGTTGAATTAATGCGCTAAAACGCGGTTGTTCGAGTGGTATTTGATTGATAAATGTATTTGCTTGTTCAAATTCTCCTTTTGACATTGCCTCATTTACCAGATTGTAATAAAAATCCGATATTTGCTGTTCGGCTTCTTCGTCGGAAAAATTTGAATTGATAATATTTAAGGCTTCCGCAATATTGCCGTTTTGCGCCGTTTTTCGGGCGGCTGTGCTGTACACCGAGCTTTTGTAAGATTGAAATTTTTCGGCTTGTTTGAGCATTTCTTCCGGCGAAGCGTCGCTTTGCATCAATTTATTATAGTCATCATATTCCTGATTTCCGGTTTGTGCTTGTTTTTGCCTGATGCGGGCGGCGCGTGCCGGAAAGTATTTTTCGATAACCTTGAATCCGTCGGTTTGAAGGCTGTAATTATAATTATTATTTTCAAGCCAGAAAGCGGAGATTTTATCGGCTAAATTTCTTAATAGATCGCCGGAAATTTCCAGAGAATTCTGGTCGGGGTTTTTCGCTCTGCCGAATTCCGCGAGAAAATATTGAATTGTCGAACTCGTTTGATAATCAGTGGTCAAGAGCGTTTCGCCGAGCAGTTTTCCAATTACTTCTTCGGCAAGTTTATCGGCGGTTTTCGGGTCTTTTGCGTAGATTTTTCGCAATAAATTCAGCGTTTCATACGTTACGCCGCGTTTCAGGCTTTCGCGCAACAGCCCGACAGCGCGTTCGGGATTTTTATCGGCGGCTAAATTTATAAACCTTTGTTCGTTTTGCGTTTCATTAAAAACATAATATTGTTTGCCGGGATTTGCTTTGGAGTTTTGCGCCGTTTGCGCGATCATCTGCGAGATTTTTGCCGGACGGCTTTTATAGAGCGATTCGAGTGCAAGTTCGCCGTCGCAGGCGGAAATCAGAGTCAAAATCATCAAACGCGGATTTTGCCCGTAAATCAATTGTTCGGCGGTATATTGATTTTTCTTGATTTTTTCTGCTTCCTGTTGAGCAATAATCAGATCATTGATCGATTTTTGGAAAAGCTGAATTGCGCGTTTTTCGTCCCGTTGGCACACAGAGCCGCCGATTTGCGCGAAAACAACCGCACGATTTTCCGGCAGTTTCAGGGTTTCGGCATCTGCTTCGAGTTCTCCGATGAGTTTTGTTTCGCGATCGAGAATTTCTTCCGGTTTTTCCGGCGCATCCTGAGCAAATGAAAAAATTGACAGTAAAAAAAATAAAGCGGCGAAAAGGAAAAAACGAATTTTTGACATAAATTTTCAGACCTCGATAAAATTAAAGGTGTATCAAGAACGCCAAAGGTTGCCAAACTTGCCCGAAATTTCGCGTTTAATTTTTCACCGCAAACGATTTTTCCATACAGGTGTGCGAGCAAAAAAAGTTTGATTTCAGTTTAACCGCGCTGTCTTGCGGAATCCATTTCTGGCATTTCGAACAGCGGACGAGCGGCGAATCCGAAGTTTTTGCGGTCGGTTCGATGTTTTTTTGTTGCGGTTTGGTTTTTTGCTTAAATTGTCGAAAGGTTTTAAACATCAGCCACGCCGTCTGAATCTGGCGGCGATAACGAATAACGGCAATTGTCGTTGAAATCAAAGACAAAACAAAAAACGCTAAAAAAATCCAAGGTATCCATTCCATATTTTCTAAAACTCTTCCTTTTCAGAATAGAACATTTTCCCGTTCGGATAAAATGAAGACATTACCAAATAAAACGACTTTGTCATAAATCGTTACAGAACGGATTGTATCAAATCGGAGCATTTTCAATTTTCTGCCGGAAATTTTCTTTATTTTTCGGGCTTTTAGAAAACGGCACGGTTTTTGCGTTTCTAAAACAAATATTAACTGAAGCAAGACAATTCGTTTTAATTTTGAACGCTCGGAAGGCTGGAGAAAATAGGCAAGTATCGCTTAATTAAGTCAAACCGTCTTGCTTCGGTTATTTGAAAGGGAGAAAAGAATTATGTCATATATTTTGGAAGCAATACAAAAAAGCAGTACAACCGATTGGCAATATAACAAAGAAATGAAGCGGGCGGCAGATTCCGCCGGAAGTGAAAAACCGCTTTTGGAAAGCGGCAATAAAGACGGCGAAAAATTATGGGAAAAAGAGAAAGAACAGAATAATAGTTCGGTCACGGAAAATTTTTTTCATCCGGTTGACAGACTTTTTTAATAAATATGCGGAATCAGAAAATAAAAGGTGAGCGATAATTTACCGCTCACCTTTTATCATTTTTTTGATAAATTAGCGAAAAAATTTTATTCCTGTGCAGGACATTCCGCTTCTTCCCATTTCGATAATTTGTAGTTATTTTTAAGGTCTCTGTAAACTGTTGCATTTACACACATAAAAAACTGTTCATCGTTTTCGGTCGTGAAAAGAGTTTGAAAGTATAATCTGTAATTCATTCCCTGAACCACTTGATATTCGGCTTTCAAAACGGAATCGAGCGTGATATTAACTTCCTCGCTTTTGGCAATAGTTTTAGTGGCAAAATCTGCCGCCGCGACAACCCCTTTATCTGCAACCGAAGCCGATTTAAAACCGCCGACCATCGGAACATTTTGCGCGAAGACATTTCCCGCACAGCCAAAAACCATCGCAACCAAGGCAAATTGGATTGCCGACATTAATTTGTTTTTCATTTAAGTTCTTCAGTAATTAGATTTAGTAAGATTTTGGACAAGTACTGTTCGGGGAAAGAGTACCTTATGATGACCGGATATTAATTTTAATTTGCTCTATTAAATTTATTCATTTTCCGGTTCGTAAAAAGTAAAAGGGGTTTTTAAAAATAAACCGCCGAAAATAATTTCTGCTTATTTATCGGTTTTTTCAGGGCAAACCACTGAATCCCAGCTTATCAGTTTATATTCTTTTTTCATATTCAAACTGACATCGGCATTGATACATAACGGATAATTGTCTCCGCCGTCCAAATAAGCCGTTTCAAAAAACACCTTGTAATTAAATGTTTGACCTGCCTGATACTGAGCCTTGAGAATCGAAACGAGCGTCAAGTCCATTTCCTCTTTTTCACCGATCTCTTTGATCGCAAAATTCGTCGCGTTGATGATCTGTTTATCATCAACAGCCATTGATTTGTAGCCGCCGACTATTATCAGCTCTCCATCTTGTGCCGACACATTTTCGGCGGCGGCGAAAATCATCGCAAAGAGCGCGATAAAAAATGCCGTCTTCAAATTTTTCTTCATTCTTAATCTCCTAAAATTTTTAAACTTACGCAAACTGACGGATAACATTAGCACAAGTTAAATAGCAGAATCAAAAAGATTTGCCCGCCGGAAGCCTTTTTCAAAAAAATGTCCCGGCAATCCTTAACCGTTGCCGATGATTAAAAGCAAATCATTACTAAAATTCACGGTTTATATTTTAATAATCTGAAAAATGTGGAGTTTGAGATTTTTTTCAACTTTTATCGGTTGTTCATTTGTGCTTTCTATTACTCGAAAACAGTAAAAATGAAGTAAAACACCACCAAAGGTTAGAAAGATTTTTTCCAACTCTACCTCTGGTGGTATCTACTAAATGCAATGTCAACCTTTATTTATTTGAGGTCTTGAATGGCATTCGAGGTAGTTACAATAATATGACCGAGCTGTTCGTTATTTTTGAAATCACGAACAACAAAAACATGTCCCGCATAAGACACGCCGTCATAAGTTTGACCAGGTTTAATCTCCCTGTCATTTTTCTCTTCTTTGCAGTCATAACTAACCCAGTTGATGCGAAGGGTTTTACTGGTTGTGTTCTTCCACTTGATAGGCACTTCCTTATCCCCACCCATCGTACAAATTTTCGCCGATTTGCTACTATCCACTTTTACAACTTTTACTGATGAAACTTTATCGTTTTTGATTGTTGGGTTGTTTGTTAAATCTGCATCATGCTTATCGAATAATTCACACGCACCGGTGAAATTTTTTCCGTCACACACTTCTGCATAAACATTTTTACCAACTTTGATCGAACTCATAATATCATCGGCTAAACCCATTGCAGCCGCATCTTTATACTCACCGACACTTAATTTCTTACAGATACCACCTCCGGCTTGACTGAATATATGCTCATATATTATCACTTCATTGTCTCCGGGTTCACCACAGTTCTGTTGAGCCGAAGCACTACCGTTTAAGACGATCATTAGACCGAACAACATTACAAACAACATTTTTTTTGATTTAATCATAATTTTTTTCTCCATTTTTGTTTTTTCGTTAAAATTTTTGTTCTAAGGTAATTTCCGCTTAAAAAACTATTCGATTTCGGTAATCCGATCTTCCTTTTCCGATTCTTTTGCATCTTTCATCCATTGACCGGCTTCTTCCAGACTTGAAACGCGCCGGTTGCAGCCGCTCTGGATATGTTCGATATCAATCACGGAACGCTCCTGTTGCTGTTCGTCTTCGGTGTATAGAAGCCAGCGGATAAAAAAGGATTTTCGGATTATCATAAAAAGTTTTTCTCGCGGTTTTTTTACCGACAGGATGAGAATAACGGCAGAAACTTCCAAAAAACTTCCAAAAACGAGGTGATTTGGAAGTTTTTTGGATTTTTTTGAAAAAAGTTTGGAAAAAAATTAGAAATCTTCCATCAGATACAGATCGGAAAATTCGCGCATATAGGAATAAGCATAAGTTTTGCCGTCGGGCGTGAGTTTGATTCCTACGATTTGATATCCTCCCGGATTATCTTTTAACTTTAGTTCCAGCCATTTTTCTTTATTTCCGGTCGTCGGATTGTATTTGTAAACGATTGCCGGAATTTCTCCGCGCTGCCAGATGAAGATATTTTCGCCGTCGCCTGCCCAGCGAACGAGATAAAATTCCGCATCCAGATTTTTTAGAGGAAAAGACTTGCCGTCGCTGATTTTGTAAAGCGCAAGTTTGTTTTCGGAATGGGTCAAAACCGCGTATTCACCGTCCGGCGAAATCGTATGAGCGGAAAGCATTTTGACACCTTCTTTATCAGATTTGAAAAGAGCAGGCATTCCGCCGTCAATTTTCTGAATATAGATATTCCTTTTGTCGTCAGTATCTTTGGCGGCGAACATAATTCGCCTGCCGTCCGGGAAAAAGGAAGCCTGTACTTCGTAAGTAAGCGGATTTGCCGGATCGGTTGCGAGCGGTTTAATTTCGCCGCCTTCGGTCGGTATCAAAGCCAGATAATCGTGCGGATTGTGAAACCGCAAAAGCGCATATTTGCCGCCGGGCGATAATGCAATCGCCGAAGCGGAGGCAAGTTTTTTTGTGGAAGTGCCGTCGGTATTTCGGATATACGCGGAAAACTCATTTCCGCCGCTAAATCCGGCTTCTTCAAAAAGCAAAATTTTGCCGTCGTCGGTTAAATCTCTCGGCAAAGTCCAATCGTGCCACGATAAGTCGCGTTCGGTTTCATCGCTTTCGTGTCGGGCAGCGATTTGAACGCGCATTTTGTCATCCGTCACCAAAACTTTGCCGTCTTTTGAAATATCGTGGAGCGTGAGCCTTCCGGTTCCGCTATAAATTTGACGTTCTTCGCCGTTTAAGTTGACTGCATTGATTATCCGCGCGTTTCCCTGCTGTGAAGCGGTAAACCAAATTTCATCTTTTGCCCACGCCAAACCCTGAATGCTTATTCGAATATCTTTAATCAGTCGTTTCGGCGTATTTGTTTCATCTTCCAAATCGAGACAAATAACAAAGCCTCGATCGTCTCCCCATAACGGATGTTCGATAACAGCGATTTTCTTTCCGTCAGGCGAAAATCGCGGACGACCGAGCCAACCGGCGGTTTGATGAATCACGTTGCCGACCGGAAATTCCAGACAGCTTTTTCCGTCTCTCGCGCGCACGACGGCAACAAGTTTTTCGTCCGAAAATGAAGAATCGGCGTTTTTTGAAGGGTGCCAGTCAGCCCATTGAACATCTCCTAAAATTTCGCGCGGTTCTCCGCCTGTCAATCGCATTTTTGCGAGAACCGCATAACTGACAAAACCAAAAGGTTTAGGATTTAAAGCGACTGCCATTTCGCCGCCGGAGGAAATTGAAAGAACTTGGGCATTCTCTATTCCCGTGCTTTGCATCTCTCCGGTTTTAAGGTGCATTGTGTAAAGTTCGGTAACGCCGCCGCTCCAATCCGCGCTGAAAATGATCGTTTCATTATCCGGTAAAAATTTTGCCGATTTGATAACGCCGTTCTGAAAAGTTAATTGAGTAATGCGCGGTGTTGAAATGACCGGCGCAGGTTTTAATACATTCTTAGACGGAAGAATATCGCCGCGTTTGATGCTTTGTTCGAGTTTGATCGTTTCCGGTTCGGGTTCGATGCCGAGCGCGAGAAGAGAGATGAGGCAATGTTCGAATTGTTTTAACGCTTGATATTTGCTGCCCGTTTCGGCGTAAAAACGCATCAAAAGCCGGTGAATATATTCATCGGCGGAATCTTCGGCGATCAGTTTTTTCAAAATTTCGATACTCGTCGCGTGATCGCCTTTCGCGGCGTAAAGTTCGGCGGTTTTAGTTGCGGTTTTGCGAAATAAAATTCGCATTGATTCACGGCGCGTGTATATCCAGTCTTCGTAAATATCTTCGGTGAGCAGATCACCGTGATATAATTCGACGGCTTTTTGCGCGGCTTCAATATCATTATTTCGCAGAGCTATATTGGCATGTTTCTCGAATTCGTCGAGATCAACCGAAAGCGAACCGGGCGAGGTGAGAATGATTTGTTGTTTTTGCGTTAGAATAAATCGAGATTGTAAACCTTTCGTCAAATTCGGTTCCAGTGCGCGCCGCGCTCCGTAAATTGCTTTATTTAAATTATTCAGTGCGGTTTCCGGCGTTTCTTCCGTCCAGAGCAGATCCATTATTTGCTCGCGGTGAAGTGCGTGAAACGGTTTGAGCGCGAGTACTTTGACCAGCGATTTAGCCGAACGGCGACCCCAACGCTTTTCATCAATCGCCATTCCGTCTATTTTCGCTTGAAATCTCCCCAGCAAATAAATTTCCAATAAAGGCTGAGAAAAGTGGTTGTTTTGCATTATCGAGATATTCTTAATTTACCATACTAAAACTTCAGCGAATTGGTAAAAATTCCGGTCAGGGCAAAAATAAATTTAAACCTTCGCGTATTTTGCGGACAAAAACGGATAATTTTTCACAACCGGCAGTTTAAGTTTATTTACTCCGGCAAAATCTTAAGATTAGTTTGAGCTGTTATATTCAGATCAACCATCTCTTCATTTATGCTTACGACCTGCGGATCAAATTGATAACTCTTGTGATAGGGGTTAATAATAAGCGTCTGCCCGACCTCGACATCATAAAAGCGAAAATAGCCGAACGGGTTTGTGCGGGTTGTGCTGACGTTGCCGTTCTGATCGGTCAGATGAACGATTGCGCTTGCTATGCCGCATTTGCCGCCGCAATCGCTCCGCGTAAAGTGCAGTCATTGGCTCTGCCGCAGTACAGGCTGAAACATTCGCATCATCCGTGCGGTCAACCGTAAAGGTCGCCGCCTGTGCCGAAGCGGTCAGAAACAATCCCGCGAAGACGGCGAAAATTGCGAAGTTATAAATTTTATTTATTTTCATTCTCTTATTCTCCGGGTTTATAAATAATTTAAAGTTTAAGTGACACAAAAGAAGCGGTTTGAAAGAGATTCTTCCGCACCGCTACTTTTCGTTAAATACTATTTGTATGTAGTGAGGTCTGGATTCATTAAAGTAGATACGCCTTGACCTCGCTTGCGGCAACTCAGATTGTAAAAAAAATCTATAGTTACCACTTCTTAAACCGGGTTTTTGAATGTTTTTCGTGGATGTCTTACTGCAATATTAACGGAAAGTTTACCGCTGTTATTTGTGTAAGCACCGGTTTTCTTTATCTCATCATTAACGGTAACGTATAACCAGCCACTCTGATTCATCTTGGGTTGATAAAGTTTCTTACCCAGTTTAAATGGATTTCCATTATCCCCAACTTTTGCTATCAAAGCACTTTGATTGATCTGCGGTGCCAAAAGAGTAGGCATTGTACCGGTTTTACCATCAGGATCACGCGGGTCGCCGCCTTCCCAGTATGTTACTGTCCCCGAAGCATCGGTTGCGAAAGCATCGCCTTCACTTATCATTACGAGTCCATTTCCCCAGGCAGCCTTTGCATCGGTTCCCTCTGCTTTAATTTCATAATAGCGGGTCACTTTCACGGTAACGAAAAGTCCGCCTTTATTATTGGCATAATGATTACCGCTCCAATCATTTATCGCCATATATAGAGTGCCGCTTTTACCATTTTCGTAACTACCCATTTTACTGACTTGAAAATAATTCTTTCTGTCGCCGATCCAGCCAACTAACGCAAACTGATTGGCTTTTTGGAAAGCGAAGTTCCCATTGGCATCACCTTTATCTTTGTCTCCTTCATAAGTCCAATTAACATTTGCACCGTGTTGGGTTGATCCTTCGGCAGAAACATCAATCCTGTCTCCCGGCATAACTACGATTCCGGTATCTACCATTTCCGAGGTTGCATCAACTGTAATATCTTTAACTGTAATTACTGCCTCAACGGTTTGTGCGTTAGTCGCTGAGGCAGCGGATATAATAACGAATAATGTGATCACGAATATTGAAAAGATTTTTTTTGTGAACATAAATTTTATCTCCTATTTTTATAACTTGACAATTTCTTTAGTTGTTAATTTAATCTTTATGGTGATTAAACTTAATTAATAAAAGGTCAAACACCACCAAAGGGTTGGAGAAGTATTAGCCGGCTCAATTCCTTCGGTGGTGTAGCTTATTAATTTTTTAACTTTTTATCTATAGATATCAAAATTTGACTTAGCAGGCTCAACGACAATCAAACCAAGATCACTTTTTGTTTTGTCATCACGAACACGGAATATATGACCCGCGTATGAGATGCCCTCAAAAACCTCGTTTGGTTGAACCACTTTAGTTGTTGCCTCTTCCTGACAATTAAAATTAAACCAGTGAACACGAATCGGCTCGCCCGTTTTATTTACCCATTTGATGTTTACTTTTTCATTGGTTCTTGATGAACAAAGATCTTTTTTCCTAATGATTTTGTAAGTAATATTGAATTCACCACTATTATCACCATAGTGTTTTGATCCATCATTTAGTGCAAAAAATAGATTACCGCTGGCATTTGCTTCAATTGCGATCAACTTTCTGGCTTGAACATGTTTTGCTTTATTACCGATCCACATAACTAACGAATGCTCGGCAGCATTAGCGAATTCGAAGTAATCCGTAGATTTTTCAGTGTTTTTGTTTCCTTCAAAAGTGATACCTCCTTTACCATTGGCAGGACCTGAGAGTTTTACGTTTCCGGTAACATCTATAACTTCCACGATATCCCCTTCGTTAATGGTAACTCCGGTATCTACCATCTTTAGTTTAGAATCAACCTTCAAGTTTTTTATCTCTTGTGCATTAATTTCCGACGCGGCGGATATAATGAAAAAGAATGTGATTACGAATAATGTAAAGATTTTTTTTGTGAACATAATTTTTCTCCTTTAGTTTTTGTTTATTTGTTAATTTCCAATAGCGGGGCGAAAGAGGATTCTATCGCGTCGCCGTTTCTCACCGGCAACTATTTGCCAGTATTAGTGTCTGCTCTGCGTCCAAAAAATCAGCTAAAGATGTTATGCAAATCATCACTGCGCCCGCTCCGGTGTCGGTAAAATGCGCCGCTTCCGTTTCGATAATCTGAAAAATGCGGCGTTGTTTGATGCCGAAAAAATCGGCGGCTTGATCGGTCTTCAGCATCGGTTCGCCGCATTCCGCGCAGGCGATTTGTTTGCCCGACCGCGATTGCCGAATGACGTAGCGCCGATTGGTTTCAATCAACATTTCAAATTTACGCTTGATTTCCATTTGTTTTTGCACTTAGAATACAGGGTAACCAAAACGAACCTACCAATTTTTGGCTTTATTAGTCTGGAGTTTATTTGGACTTTTTTGGGATTTTTTTGGGATTGTAGTTCAACTTCAACAAATACGGGGACTTCGTTATTAGCGATAATACTCAAAAAACAAAGGAACTTTACCATTTCGGCACGTTTCGGCTGGATGCGAGGGAGCGTCGTTTGTGGCGCGAGGACGCTCCCGTTCAGCTTACGCCGAAACAATTCGACCTGCTTTTTTATTTTGTCGAAAACTCAGGGCGTGCGGCAAAAAAGAGCGAACTGCTCGACGCTGTCTGGGCTGATACTTATATCGAGGAAACAACGCTGGCGCGAAATGTTTCGTGGCTCAGAAAAAAACTCGGGGAATGCACGAACGGCGAATCGTTTATCGAAACAGTGCCAAAACTCGGCTATCGTTTTACGGCAGAAGTTACGCAGCCGGAAGATAACGAAAACCTGCTCATCATCGAAGAACAAATCATTCAGCATTTTCGCGGCGAAGAAACGATTACGTTTGACGATGAAGAATTAACAAAGTCGGAAATAGCCGATAGAGCGCAAATAGAAAAGTTTGAAAATAAAGAAATAGCTTTGCCAAATAAATCTTTTTTCTCACGCCGTACTTCATCTGCATTTACTCCGCTGTTCGTTTTACTCGCCCTCGTCATCTTTGCCGGAAGCGGTTTTATCCTTTATCGAAACCAAATTACAACTAATGAAGTACCGATCGGATTAAATGTTAAAGCAACAATAACGGTTAAAAATATTACGGTAGATGCAGCCCGCGAAACCGTAGATACCGGACTCAAAGTTCAACCTGGAGATACCATTAAAGTTTCGGCTATGGGAATACATCAACCCGAAACAGGTCAAATATGGACTTTTGCAGGCGATAAAACTGGAAAAGTTTTCGCTAATCATACTTTTCAAAATGCCGATCCGTGGTCATTGGTCGCCTGGATCGGCTCCGAAACCGATAAAGCGGACTATTTCCAAGTCAGTAAAAATCATACGGTAATAGCAGAAAGAAGCGGTTCTCTTTATTTAGCGGTAAATGATCTGATAAATAATTATGCGGATAATCGCGGCGGAATCAATGTTGCCGTCGTATTATACCGAACATACGGTATTTCTGCGGATAATAACGATCTGGAGTCTGCGTGGGGAAGCGAACTCGTAGAAATTCACAAAGAAGACACGCTTGCCGTCAGAGGCAGAGGAAATGTTTCATACTGGCAAGGCGGCGAATTATATGATCTTGACGGTTCAGACCACGACACCACCGGACATCTGGCACAGGAGATCAATGCGCGTTCTCTGATCGGCAAGATCGGCAGCCGAAATCCTTTCAAAGTCGGGATGAACTTTCCCGAGCAAAAAATGACCGTCAACGGCGGATTATTTATCAGCGTAAATGATCGAATAATGGATAAACCCGATGCTTTCAATAACAACAGCGGCGAAATCACGGTTGATGTCGAGGTCGTGCGCCAAACAGAATCATTCAAAAATCCAATTTAATTTACCGCATCAAAATTGCGCGCAATAATTTTATCTGCAATTAACTGCCGAAAAAGATATTGTGCCGGCTTTTTACTCGCCCGAAAAACGTAAATTGACCGAATTTGCTGTTGCTTGAAAACTGAAATTTGTTAGACATAAATCAGTTTTGTGATAAAATCATTTTGCTATGAATCAAGAAATTACGCTGACAGTTTCGGAAAATGTTTGGCTTTACGCCAAAACTGTGGCAAGCCGGAACAAACGGCGAATTGATGAAGTTTTGTCCGATTGGCTGGAGGAAGCGACGAATGATGCTGAAATTGAAAAATTTTCCGATGTGAAAATTATCGCGTTAGCTAATCTTCAGCTTCCTGAATCTCAACAAGAAACTTTACACGAATTACTTGAAAAAAATGGCGAAGGCGAACTGACCGCGCTTGAAAAGAAATATCTTGACGATTTAATGGAAGTTTATAATGATGCCTTGTTAACCAAAGCAAAAGCTATGCGAGTTGCGGTTGAACGCGGTTTGATCGAACCTCTTTCTTCTGAATGAAACGAACCAACATTCCCGATCACATCAAAATACAAGTCCGGCAATCTGCCCGACATCGCTGCGGTTATTGCTTATTGCGGCAAAAATATTCTCCAATCATCTTTCAATTTGACCATTACATTCCAATTTCAAACGGCGGAACAAACAAAGAAGAAAATCTCTGGCTGGTTTGCGGCAATTGCAATAATGCAAAATCGGATAAAACCGAAGCGTTTGATTCTGCGACAAATTCAACCGTCCCGATTTTCAACCCGCGAACTCAAAACTGGAACGAACATTTTGAATGGAGCGATGGCGGCGCAAAAATTATCGGTAAAACCGCCATCGGACGCGTAACTGTAATTGCTCTAAAACTTAATGACGAAAGAATTATCGCCGTCCGCCGCGAATGGATTTCCGCAGACTGGCATCCCCCGAAAGATTAAGCGACATATTTGCCGAAATCAAAAATCATCCTCGCTTTTTACTCGCCCGAAAAACGTAAATTGACCGAATTTGCTGTTGCTTGAAAACAGAAGTCAATGGAATAATTTTTTGCAAAATTCAATTTGTGGTAAAATCTGAATCGAGGTGAAATGTATGACAACAATTCAACTAACAATTCCCGATGAAATTAGTCGTATGATTGATTCGTTTGCAAAATCAAAGGAAGTCTTTGTTTTGGAAGCGGTTGAGGAAAAGATTATTCGTGAGAAAGGAAAAATTAATTTGCAGGAAAAAGGTATCAGCGAAGCCGAAGCCTTGACGCAGCGACACGCCTTTTCAACCTTTGCCGAAGATTGGGAAAATCCTGAAATGGACGTTTATGACAAACTATAAAAAAGGCGATGTGATTTTGGCATTATTTCCCGATTCAAATTTGAAAACTGCTAAAAAACGTCCCGTTTTGATTGTTCAGGCAGATAACTTGAAAACTAATCTACCTCAAATAATCGTCGCCATGGTAACAAGCAATCTGTCTAAAAGCGGACATCAAAGCCGTGTCTTGATCGAACTTTCCGCCAAAATCGGCAAAGAAAGCGGTTTGCTTTCGGATTCGCTAATCGCCACCGACAATCTCGCCACACTACACGAAAAATTCATTTACAAAAAACTCGGAGATTTATCTGCTATGAGCGAAGTTGAAAAAGCCTTGGCTCATACTTTCGGTTTGAAGATAAACCCTGATTCTCAAACCTTTAACTTAAATATTCGATGATGTCGAAATCTCCCGTCCGGAATCTTTGCTGACCGTTCTGCCCGCTCAATCAAGTGATTTATCGTGAATGGCAAAAGATAGTTTTAGATAATTCGGTTCTCGGCAAACAAGTCCACGATGCCCGAATCGTCGCCGCAATGAATGTTCATCAAATCACGCGCATTGCTCACCTTTAACACGAAAGATTTTAAGCGATTTCAAAATATTACGCTGATTGATCCGAATACTTTGTAGAAAAAGGTGTGCCGAAAGAAGATATTGTGCCGGCTTTTTACTCGCCCGAAAAACGTGAATTGACCGAATTTGACGTGGCTTAAAGTTCAATCTCACAAATTCATTAACATTTGCTATAATTCCGTCAGAGGTAAAAGATATGTCGAATACGGAATTGGAAACAAGAATTAAAACTCTGGAAAGCGAAATTGCTGTGTT
>JBBRVS010000077.1:0-22797 GCA_038246645.1 Pyrinomonadales bacterium | reverse complement strand
CCGAGTTTGTTTCTAAAATATGTGAAGCCGAAATAAAGCAGCGGAACTAAAATCAGATATGACCACGCGCCTTCGAAAAATCTTTCTTCAAAAATAATTATCGTTGCAAATGATGTGAGCAAAGCGGCAACGGCAGTTCCGAGCAATGAAGCCAGTTTTCCGCCGCTAAATTTATTTTTTAATTCGCGCAAAAGGCGTTTTGAAGCCGCCCAGCCAGTCATACTCAGCAAGATAAACACGCCCGCCGCATAGAGCGCGAGATATGTTTCTTCGTGTGTGCCGAACAGCAGAAAACAAACCGTGATGACCACGATCATCAGCCAGACGGGTTTATCGGCAACGTCGTGTTTATTGCGTTGTCCGAGCTTGGCGGAAACATAATGTCTGTAACGCAGACCGAGCGCGAGATTTTGGATGCCCTGCGCGGCGGCGGCGCAGGCTGACAGCAAAACTGCCACGCCGATCAGCGTTCCGGCGTAAGATGCCCACGCCGGAAGCAGAAAATCCATCGTTTGCGTAAAGACGGAAACTTCCGAATTCAGCGGATTTGAATTGGCAAAGATCGCGGGACCGACAATTAACATCGTCATCGCGGTCGTTCCCATAATGATTACTAAACTGCCGAACGCTTTTTTGCTTCGTTCGGCGCGTTTCCCTTCATACGCCGCAACTAAATTGGCAAAAATTTCGATTCCGGTCATCAGAGCGAGAATCCGCGCATAACCGCCGAGAGTCAGGTTAAAATACGAAGAACTCACAGCTTCGCCGTTTTCCGCCGTGTAATTTACGGTGTCGAATGAAAATGCCTGCAAATTAAAATCCGGCAGATGAAAACCTTGCTTGTAGATCGTCGCAAAGATCATTATCCACAAGAGCGCGAGAATCGCCGCGGTTGCGGGACCGAACGCGCGCGCCGAAACCTTCGGACCGCGATTAACGAGCCAGCCCGTTAAAATTGCCAGAGCGACCGCCAAAAACGCCCTGTATTGCCAACCGGCAATCGTATTATTCAAAGCGGGAAATCGGTCGGCGATGAACGTAACTAACGCCGCCATCGAAACGAGAAACGTCAGAGTGTATTCGATGACGGTGATTCCGGCGTTGATCTTCACCGCCCAACCGCCGAATTCTTCTTCCGACAAACCGCTTCCGCCGCTTCCGTCCGTTACCCATCGCATCACCTGGCGATACATCGCCGAAACCATTATGACGGTAAAGACCGCGAGCCAGACGGTCGCGCCGAACGTCACCTGTGCGACACCGGCAACGACGATGAGTTTGAGAAAAGGACCGAAGACGTATAAAGGCGATGTTGCCGGATCGCCGCCACCCGCTAATGCGCCTTCAAACGAATTTGAAAGTTTCTTAGAAATTGTAGCTGCCATATTTGTTTATCTTAGAGCGATTTGCTGTATAAAGGAAAATGGATTTCTTTTAATCAAAATCTATTGACAGTTAATTTTCCGCAAATTATAGTGTGTGAAATAACTTAATGGCAAAATCATATTTCCGGTTCTGGATTTCTTTGATCCCCAAATTGTAATAATTTCTCGCCGTTTGTTCCGTTCGCTGTGAAAATGCGAAGTGTGAAAAAAGGATGATTAAAAGAATCGAACCGTGAGAGTTTTAACATAGATTTCATAGCCTAATTTCCTTTGAGATTTAAGTTTTTACTAAACTAACCGCAAAGACCCGGAAAAGTAAAGAAAATTTCCGACGCTTTACGGTTATTTTTATGCAATCAAAGATAAAAGTCCGATTCTTTTACGGCGCGGATTTTTTCGATGCTTTTTCGATGTGCGAAGCGGAGAGCCACGCGGCAAGTTTGCCGACGTTGTTGCGGTATTTGTTTTTTCTCTGAAATATAAGATTTTTCATCCAAAAACGCGATTTCTCGCAAAATTATCAAAAATTACTCCAAAAACTCGGCTGAACATTTTTTTTTGCCTTTTGCGCTTTTTTCGTTACTTCTTCCATCAACGGCAGCTTCATTCGCTTGCCGTCTAAAATCTCTTGCACGGTAACGATCTGCAATTTATCAAAGGCGGAAAAATGTTCGGGTTTGAATTGCCCCTGCTGTTTGGCAAATTCGATCATCGGTTTGGTCGGTTCGGTGCGCGTGATGTAAATTCCACACGCCGCGCCTTCGCTTTTGACCGTGCCGAACAGATCGCGCACTTCCGATACGCCGACGTTTTTGCCCGATTTGACCGACAGCAGAACGGGCAAAATTTCCTCTTTCGATTTGCGCGTGTAAGCAACGCCGTCAATGCCTTTGTCCGCGCCTTTCTTTTCGTTAATCACGGCGCGATTGTCCGAATATGTCAGAATCGCCCATTTTTCAAACTCTTTGCAAACGCGGTCGTCCTTTTTATGAATCAGCGCATCAACCGATTCCATATCTTTCGGAACGTCGTGCAGTTTAATTTCACCGAATAATGTTTGACCTTTCATCACTTGCAAAATCTTCTTAATAAATCTTTGTGCGTAGTGTCTTGATAAACTTTGCTTCTTGGCGTATCCAATAACTTTTTATCTGTAAAATCCACATGAAGTGCTTGGTCGTGAGAGCAAAGAAGCCGCACATTAGCCACTCTTGCAAGTGCTATTATATGTTCATCGTTTGAAGTGCATAAGCCAGAAGCTGCGATTTTCTGTTCTTCCTCATCAACTGAATTGTCGTCTATCTTTATTGCCTTTCCTGCCCTATCAAGCGCGGCTATTATTGAAATGACCGCATTGTTTTTAGCTAATTCCTCTAAAAACTTTTTTCCGCCATAAACAAGTCGCGCTTTATAAGGTTTGCCTGTAAATAAACACGCATAAACAATACTAAAATCAGGATCGCTATCAGTAAGCAATGCTTTGTGAGCTATATTAATATCAATAATTAAACACATGAGTTTTAAGAATTTTGTTTTGAAGTTCTAGTTAGTAAATTCATTTCTTCCCGAAGAAAGAAACTTCTGTAATTATCAGGGGCATTTAAAACATTCCCTGTTTTATCTAAAGAAATTTGATAAACCTTTGTTTCTAATCCATCCCTTTCAAAATAAAGAATTGAAACGTCGTCATTCTTAATTCTTCCCGAAGCTACCTCTTGTCTTATTCGATCAACGATATAGTCGCTGTGACTTTCGATTACAAATTCTTTGTTATCACTAACAACTAAATCAACAAAGAAAGTGCCAAGAGCAGCTTGTGCTTTGGGGTGAAGATGAACTTCGGGTTGTTGGATTAAAATTCTTTTTTCATTAGCGGCGAGAACACTTTCAATGAGAACTGGAAGTGCTTGACTAACACCAAAACCAACATCAATTAAATTAACTGGCTTGCCTGAAACATTCACTTGAACTTGGAAAGGATCGCTTCCTTTTTTTCCCAAAGTTTTAACCTTAACTGTTTTAAAGAGTCCTGATTCCTCGCCGAAACGCTCTAGTGCTGATGCCAATGCTTTATTTTGTCGGGTTGAACTGCTTTCACTCAAGATTTTTGCTAGAACGAAAGGAATGTGACCACCTTCAGGTGAAAATGTTTCAATTGTTTGGTCATATGTTCTTTCAGGTTTAGTTCTAATTGGACCTATCGAAACTGATTCCTCAACTGTTTTAATATCAATAAAGTTTATTAATTGTTCAACGAAAGGCTGGTGTGGGCGTTCACCTTGATTTATGATCTGAAAAACAATCTGTCTAGGGAAATTTCCCCCTAAACCTGACTTTAAAAATCTTTTGATCGTAAATTCGAATGTTTTGGTTTTCCCCTTTTTAGGTATAGTAATGCTTACTTTAAATTCTTTACTTTCTTCGTCTAAACAGAGTTTAATATTCCCTTGAGGAGCATTGAACGTATAATTTGACAATTCAATTCTACCTGCCGAGCTAGAATAAGATGCTATCTCCGATATATCTTTTCCATCTTCATCTTTTCGGCACCAACCTAATGAAAATGATTTGGCATGACCAAATCTCCCGCCTTTATTTGTTGCAATAGTGTCATAACTACCAAGGTTGTATGGTGGTGTGTTGAATAAAGGCTCAACAGGATAACCTATTTGCGAGGTTAATGCTGATAAACTAGCTAAGAAAGTAGTTTTCCCAGAACTATTTTCACCAGTCAATATAGTTATTGGTTTAAGAGGAATTTCGTGCCTTCCAGCAAACGTCCTGATATTTTCAATTATTATTTCCATAATACAATTATTCTATTTCTATTTGTTACAGAAATCCAAACTGTTGATGAGCGCGATTGACTGCTGTGTCTGCACGCCGTTTTTGTTTGAAAGAATCTCGTCGTAACAGACGTTGGCGTGGTCGTCCCACGTCCAAGTATCAACAAACGCCTGCGCCTGTGCGCGGTCTTCTTTGCCGATGTTGTTGTAAATCTGATTGTAATTGCGCTTGGAATTCGGCGGCGGATCAATATAGCAAAGATCAACCGTTTCATCGCGGATGAATTTGCGTAGTATGTCGAGATTGTCGCCGTAAAAGAGTTTGTTCATAGAGAATCTTATTTACTGTAAATCAAACCAGCCGCGCAAAGATTTATCTAAATTTTCCGTGTCCGTTTGAGTCAATGTGCCGACGGTTTTGATGACCAGCTTTTCGTGAATCGTAAAAACTCCGCGTTTAACTGCCGTTGCTACATTCAATCCGGCGGTTTGCCATTCGGATAAAACGAATTCGCCCGATAACAGGAACTGCGTTTTACTTGTCAGCGCAACGATAAATAAATCTTTTGAACTGTGCGCCGCATTGACGACGACTGCCGGACGAACTTTGGAATTCGTCAAATCCGAAAACGGGTAACGCACGAGAACGATTTCATTTTTCGAGAAGTTCGGCATAAATATCGTCTTCCTCGTTGTCCCAGATTTCTTTTAATGAATCTTCACTCGCGGCAAGCCAGAAATCGGCATCTTCGCCGCGCCGCTTTGCTTCAAGCAAACGATTTTTCATCGTTTCACTTTTGGTCAGATAAGCCGTTTCTTGTTCCGATTCGATTTCGTGCCAAATCTCTATCGGCACAATTACACCGACGGGATTACCTTTTGCGTCAGAAATGTATTGAATGTCTGTCATAACAGTTGCATTATATCAAAAAAATTACCGATGTTATTGTAAATCTGATTGTAATTGCGCTCTCAAATTAAACGGCGAATCAATCTAATTAGCCTCAGTTTAATTCGGATTGCTCTTAAATTTTGAGCGGAAATCTTTGCCGTTGTGTAAAGTAAAAAAGCGAACTTTGGGAAACGAGAGTCCGAATTTGGTGTTTCAGAATTTGGTCAAGCGCAAATTTGTTTTCGACTCTTGTTTTACGCAATTTCCATTGCCAAGTCAAGAAAAAAATGCGCCGAATTTATTTAATATTTTCGGCATATTTCCTTTTATCTTTAACGTCAGGCACGATATAGGAAAATCTAAAGTCTAAATAGTCTTTCTCTTTGCGTTTCTTTGCGCCAAACTTTGCGACCTTTGCGGTTAAGAAAAAAGTTTTTACCGCAAAGGTCGCAAAGTAGGCGCAAAGAAACGCAAAGAGAAAGTTTTTTATATCGAAACCGTATTATTTTTAAGTTTCCGCTAAATTGATTCGGCAATCGCTTCATCAAAAATCTGCAATGCGACATCTACGTTTTCTTTCGTCAAAATCAGCGGCGGCGACCAGCGGATGGTTGATGTGCCGCAGCCTAAGATGATTAAACCTCGATTGAAACACGCCATTTCGACGCGATCGCGGAGTTCTGCGTCAGCGTCGCCGTTTTCTTTGACGAATTCCGCGCCGAGCATTAAACCCAAACCGCGCACGTCGCCGATGCAGTCGTATTTTTCCTTTAATTTATTTAAACCTTTTTGCAAATAATCGCCGACGGTTGCGGCGTTTTCGATCATTCCGTTTTCCAATAATTCAATCGTTTTAAGCGCGGACGCGATGCAGACCGGATTGCCGCCGAAGGTCGAAGCGTGTGCGCCTTTGTGCCAGTCCATAATGTCCGCTTTCGCCACGCACGCGCCGATCGGTAAGCCCGAACCGAGGGCTTTGGCGATGCACATAATGTCCGGCTCGACGTTGTAATGATCGGTCGCAAACATTTTGCCCGTTCTGCCCATTCCCGATTGAACTTCGTCAACGATCATCATAATGCCGTGTTCGTCGCAGATGCGGCGAATTGCCCGCAAAAATTCAGGCGGCGCGGGAACATAACCGCCTTCGCCCTGCACGACTTCGACGACGATTCCGGCGACTTCTTCGGGCGGCGTGGTTGTTTTGAAAAGACGGTTTTCGATCCAATCAATCGTTCCCATACAGCAGCTTCCGTCATCACATTTGCCGAGATTAAACGGACATCGGAAACAATTCGGAAACGGAACGTGCGTTACGTCCAAAGCCTGAGGACCAAAGCCCGATCTTTGAGCGCGTTTTGAAGAAGTGAGTGATAGTGCGCCGAGTGTTCGCCCGTGAAACGAGCCGAAAAACGAGATGAATTTCTGTCGTTTCGTGTGATACATCGCCAATTTCAAAGCCGTTTCGACGGCTTCCGCGCCGGAGTTGGCAAAATGCGTTTTCGTATCGCCGGAAATCGGCACGATCTCGTTCAATTTTTTGCCGAGCGCGGGCATCTGCCAGTAATAAAAATCAGTGCCGCACATATGCATTAAAGTTTTTGTCTGCCGGATGATCGCTTCGACGATTTCGGGATGGCAATGACCGGTCGAACAAACCGCGACTCCGGCGTTGCAGTCGAGAAAAATGTTCCCGTCGGCATCTTCGAGCCAAACGCCCGCGCCTTTCTGCGCGACCAGTTTATAATCGGGGCGCGGATACGAAGGTGTCACATATTTTTCGTCAGCCGCGATGATTTCGCGTCCTTTCGGTCCGGGAAGCTCTGTTTTGATAGACGGTTTTTTTATATCTGTTGTCGGTGTCATAAAATTTTTTCCTCATAAATGTCAAAAAATAAAAAAAAGATTGCCGGGTAAATCAGGCGCTAAAGATTGCGTTGATTAGGAAAGGAAAAATTTTAGTCACCCGCGAAAAGGTTCGGGCGCGTCTTGACAGGTCGGAGTTGTGCAATCGAGCGCGGTGTCATAAAAAAAACTTTGATGTCAACAATATATCAAATTCTCGCTTTTTGTGCCAAAATTTATAAAAATGTACCGCCAGCGTCCCGCTGGCTGTCCTGGTGGCATCTTGCCGCCATATCTGAGAAACGTGAGAGCGAGACGCTCTCACGACCGCCAGCGAGACGCTGGCGGTACGTTTTTTTTCGACACGTTTTGTGAAAAATTTCCAGTTATAGATAAGAGCGGTTGAAAAATGTTTGAAATTTTATTTTTGCGAGGAAAACAAATGAGAAAAATGGCAGAGATTTTATTGATTGTTAGTGCGGTTTTGAGTTTCGGAATAATCGGTGTTGCCCAGACCGGGAAAACTCTGAGCGATACGAGCGGCGGTTACAGTTTTACTGCGCCGGCGGGTTTTACGACAAAGCAGAGCGAACAGGGATTTGCGCTGGTTGACAGCACGAATACTTATCTCATTGTCATTTCGAGCCACCGCTACAACGACGCGAAATCTTTTGCGGATAATGCGAATCTGGCAAAAGACGGTTTGACTCTGACCGGCGACGGAGAGCTTTTAAACGATACGGATTTTTACTTCAGAAGTTACAAAGACACGCCGCAAGGCAGAGTCATTATTGACAGTTTCGTGCTTTTTTCGCCACACGGCGGCGGTGTGATGATCGTGGCAATGGCGGAAACCGATAAAGCGAATGCGGCATTTGAAAAAGCTCTGGAAATCTCTAAAACCGCCAGATTTTCAAAACCGCAGGAATCCGAAGCCGGTTCGCAGTGGCAAACATTCCTGCGCGGCAAACATTTGCTTTATCTCAACACCAATAACGGCTACAGCGCACGCCGCGATATTTATCTCTGCTCGAACGGCAGTTTTGTTTCGAGCAACGGCGATTCGAGCATTTCGATCAACGGAACGGTCGCCACATCAGGAAAGGGAAGCGGAACGTGGAAGGTTTCCGGCGCAAATTTGATTCTCAATTTCAGTAGCGGCGAATTTTCCGAATATACGCTCTCGACCAGACAATCAGGCAACGAAATCGGCTTGAACGGCTCGCGCTATTTCGTCCAAAACGACGCGGGTTGTTGAGAATTATAAAAAGAATTAACAGGGATATGCAGGATGGACAGGGATATATATTATTGTTTATATTTTTAACATCCCTGTCCATCCTGTCATCCCTGTTAATTTCTTTTGTTTTCCGCCTTTGCCCGTGAAAATTGATCGTCGAAACGCCGCTCGAACGGCAGAAAAAAATGTTTTGAACGAAATTTTTCGGTTTGTTTCATCGCATTAAAGCCGCCCGCCGTGAAAATTCTCTCCGCACACGGAAAAAGCATCGAAGCCGGATAAATATCGAATGAATTTTCGTTTAATTTATTCGGCGAAATTAAAATTAAATTAACCTTCGCTTTTTCAATTTCGCGCATGTCTTCGGCATAAGCGAGTAATTCGCGTGTTTCCGCTTCATTTCCGGCGTGAATAATTAACCAGAACGGCGATTTTTCGGCAACGATCTTTTCGATTTTCTTTTCTTTAATTTCAAAATTCGGATAAATTAAATCAAAATTTATTATCTCATCCGAGCAGTTTTCAATAAATTCCCGATGCTCTTTTTCGAGCGTTTCCAAAACAAAAGTCTTTTTAAAACGCGGAGTTTTCTTACTTAAAAGCGGCGAATAATTTTTCCAGCGCAAAAGCCGCGCAATGTAGAAAATTTCTGTATCTCCAAAATCAAAATCCGCAAATTCGCCAATGATTCCGACAGGAAAAGAATCTAAAAAGATTTTGTTGAAGTGATTTTCTGATAAAAGATTGTGCAGAAAATCTTTGTATTTTTCTTTTTCTTGTGCGAAAAACTCGTCAATTTTGATGATTTTCAAATCGCCGACAATTCTGTGATCTTCGGCAAATTTTGAAGATGTAAGAATCGCGGTTTCGCTTTCGATTTCAAGTTGCCGCAAAAAAGCGCGGGCGCGTGTCAGATGCCCGAGTCCGCCGCCGTTTGCGTAATAAAGATTCATCTCTGATTGGAGCGCAGGCAGCTTGCCTGCGCGTGAAGCGCGAAAGTGCGAAATTCTCTTTAAAAGTTCAAAGTTTTCGAGTTTAATCGCCTGCTCGTTTGCTCGCGCAAACGTGCAGGCAAGCTGTCTGCGCTCCCGGCTTAGAGATTCCGCGCCAGCAATTCCGCGAAAATTATAAAACGCAGATCTTCGGGAATTTCGCTCAAAGCCAGAACGCCGTAGGCGACCGCGTATTTATCCGAATTTATATCGAATAATTCCTGGTCGCTTGCGTCTTTGACCTTTATTTTAGCGCGGTCTTTATAAAATTTCACTTCGCCGAGTTTTGTTTCCGCGCGTTCGATCTTCGCGCCGTCATCGCGTTTTTTAAGTTCAAAAGCATTCTGATTTTCTTCGTTGTCGCTGATCTTTATTTTGTCCGCGTCAATTTTTATTTTCCACAAAAGTTTTCCGTCATTCGTGCGAACCTTAAAGCCGCCTTCGTCTTTGATTTTGACTTCGGCAATCTGACCGCCGCCTTCGAGCGTGTATTTTCGCTTGTCGCCTTTCGCCGCGCCGCGCACGACCTTTCCGCCGTATTCGATCTTCGGATCGCTGTCAATTTTCACCTCGACGACCGTTTTGTCATCCGGCGTTTTTACTTTTACTTTCGTTTCGTAAGTTTTGCTTTGAACGGGCGCGTTTGCCGCCGGCTGATCGGGAATTTCCACTTTTTCCGAACCGGCATTGCTGCAGGCAAGCGACAGAAAAACTAAAAGCAAAACTACGGGCAAAATGTTGGTTAAATTTCTATTTTTCGGCATAAAAACTCCTCTGTTTTGATGTTTTGGCAAAGACATTTAGATAATTTTCGGCTTCGGATTTATGATCGAATTTTTTCGCTAATCTAATACAGTTCGTTTTCAAATTTTGAACCGCATTTTCTTTGATCAAAGCGGCTTTTTCAATCGCTTTGCGGCATTCGTGGTCATCGCCGGAATTAAACAAAATCGCGGTTTTCTCGTCTTCCAAAATATCGCGCATTCCGCCCGTATTTGAAGAAATCGAAGGAACACCGAGCGCGGCGGATTCGAGCAAAACATTCGGCATTCCGTCATAAAATGAAGGAATTACGCAAAAATCGCAAGCGGCGTAAAACGGAAGAAGTTCGAAACGGTCGAGGAATTCGAGATTTGTAAAACTGATCGTTTCAGAATTCGCCTCGAGCCATTCCCGCATTTCCGTTTCGATCTCGCCGACGAACAGCAAATGAAATTTTTCCGCAAAACCCGAACGCCGCAGGTTTTCGAGAAAAAACAAACCGCCTTTTTTGCGTTTTAATTGCCCGAAAAATCCGAGAACTTTTCGATTTTCCAAAATATTTTCACCGCGCCATTTTTCGGCAAATTTTTTGTCCTCAGCGGAAAATTCCCAATCGTTTAAGTCAATTCCGTTCGGTGTCCAAATCGTTTTTATTTCTGGAAAAAGCAACGAAATTTTCTCGACTTTATCACGGCTGACAGCGCAAACCGCCGCCGATTCGCGCAAACATTCGCGCAGAATATCGCCGCGTTTGAGCGAAAAAATCCCCGCATCGAAATCGTTTCCGCGAATCAGCGTAACGAGCGGAATGCCCAGCCATCTTGAAAAAACAGGTGCGGCAATCATCGGCAAAAGTCCGCCGAAAGCGGCGATATGCGTGTATTTTTCGCGCTCAATCAAAATCCAGAGCCGGTTTATCGCGTCCGCAAAATCTTCGCGCACCGGGCAATTAAAATGTCGTCCGCCGATTTTTTGAACAATTTTCCATTTCAAATACCGGCGGCTGAAATGCGCGACATCAATTTTTACTTTGTTTTCGCGCAGAACGCGGATGATCCGATCACACGAAACCGCCATGCCTCCGCGCTGCGGCGGATAATTTTCCGTCAGCCAAAGCACGCGAAAACTTTCATTTGAACATTTATCTGTCATTTCTGCCCGGCGACCGGTTTGGCAAGTTTATAGGCGACGGCTAAAACATCAACAAAGTTTTTGGCTTCAAAAGTTTTCCCCGTATTTTCACATTCAAAATAACCTGTCCGGCTTGTTATTTTGAAAAAATCGGTTTTATCGAATTTTCTCTCGATGTCCAACAAATAGTATTTACCGGATTTTTTTACCTGAAAATTTCCCTCGGCGGTTTTTTGTTTTGTTTTGTCCGGCAATTCATACCGCTTTTTCGGCATTGAAACATTCATTCCGACGATGGTTTTATATCGGCTGCGCCATTTCCATTTCAAACCCCGGCGTTTTTGAGTTATTTCTTCCGAGAATTTAACCATATCGAAGATATTCCAGTTTAGATTAACGCCATCAGTAAATTTTGCTTCGCCGTAAAACCACGAATCTTTATAAATTCCGTCGTGAAAACCGAGAGAATTAGGTTCTGCCGGCGCTCCCGCATCCAGAATACTCAGCGAATCGCTGACCCGTTCGGAATACTGCAAAATTTCGCCGTTGTGATAAAAACAACCCAGATTTATATTGAGCGAAATCTGATCGCTTTTTTTCATTTCCTCGCGCAAAATATAGATGATCGGCAAAATCTTTTGTTCGATAAAATAACGGTCAACTCTAAATGTGGTCAGGTCTGATTTTTTGAAATAATAAACAATCGCCCAGATTATTCCGACAATAAATAGAATTACTCCGAAAAGTACCAAAACGCCCGATCTTAAAGTTACCGCGAAAATTATTGTCAAAACGCCGACCAAAATCAAACTTAAACCAATTTTTTGAAGTTTATTATAATATTCGACCGCATCTTCAAAAAATGTTTCGATATTAGCGATTTTGTTGAAAAAACTCAGCCATTCATCAGCAGTTTTTGTATCGCTTAAGATTTTCGAACGCAAAAAATCTTCTTCTAATTGTGAAAGTTGATAATTTTTTGAAGATGTCATTATTAATTTTCTCCATCGAAAAACGCGTGAATATCTCAGAAAATGAATTTATTGCAAAATTTTAGCTGTCGTTAAAATCTCCGACGTAATTGTCGTCCCAATCATCCGAATTATCATCGTAATTTTCAAACGAAGAATAATCTTGTCTCGAAAACATAAACGGGCGGTAGCCTTGCCCGTAATATTGGCTGCGATATGAATAAATCCAGTAGTCGTTGTAATATTCTTCTTCCTGCTCGGATTGACCGGAATAATTTGAAAATAACTCTTTTTGCGGGGCTTTTTTTCCGCAGGAAACGCATAATTTATAACCTGAATTTGGCAACAGATGCGGTTGGCATGCGCCTTTGCCGCAACTTTCGCATTGTTTAACCGCCGGGTTCGGACAGGACTGAATCACAAAAAAACCGCACTTTGTCTGGCATTTTTCGCTCATTATTTCTCTCCCTTCACCGGCGTTGCCCGCATATATGCTTTGGCAATCGCATCGGCAAAATTTTTGATATGAAAACAACCCTCGCCATAATCGGTTTTTTGCCGGATTTTCATCCAATCGTGGTTGCCCTCTTTTTTAGTCGTAATTTTATCGGATTCTGTTTTATCCTTTAACCTCTGCGGTAAGGTGTAAATATCTCGGTCCATTCCTATTTGCATAGAAATCAGACCGTTTCCCTTGTGCTTTTTTTTAGTTTTTGTTTTGCCCTTACGTTTATATTTGATTTTTACGGTTTGTTTGTAAAAATCGAGCGCATTCCAAACGATCTGCGTTCCGTCGGTCAGCACCGTTTCGCCGTCCATCCAATTATCTTTATAACGCGAAACCGTAACATTGTAACCGCTTGAATTTTGATATGTCGGGTCGCTGTTGACCAATTTGTCCGCAGCACTGAATCCGCGCAGATCGAGCCGCAATTTTACGGTTTGGGAAGATTTCGAATCGGCGCGTAAAAGCATCAAAATCGGCAAAACCTGCTGCCGGATCATTTCATTACAAACTAAATTATAAGGCGAAAGTTTCCCGTATCTATCGCCGAAAAATACAGCCAGAAAAACAGTAACCAGACAAATTAAAAGAACGGGAATAAATAATGTCAAAAAATCGAATTTGGTAGAAAAATTTCCGATTAAAGAAAGTACAAGAAATCCGCTCCCCAGTGCGGGGACTGCCAGTATGACTGCCAACCAACCATTTTTTTTTCTTTCTTTATCGCCTGTTTTATCAAAATCGAGACAATTATTGAAAAATTCGATCCAATTTTGAGCTGATTTGACGGAATCAACCTGTTGGGTTTTTAAGAAACTTTTGTCCTCATCAGACAACGAATTAAGAAAACTTAAAGCATTCATAAATAAGCACCAATGCAAAATGAAAAATGGATAATGGAAAATGTCAGAAAACTCCTAAATTATTTTGAATCTGTAAGTTAAAAGAATTTTCATAATATCCTAAAACTTTTGCTTACCTGCTTAACACATTTTAATTTGGCAGCAAAATCTACTGTTTTTAATCTAAAATCGGTTTTTCCTGATAAATCCAAAATCTAAAATCTAAAATCTAAAATCCAAAATCAAATTAGCTGTCGTTAAAATCTCCGGCGTAATTGTCGTCCCAATCCTCCGAAGTATTATCGTGATTTTCAAACGAAGAATAATCCTGATTGCCGAACCGATACGGCTGATAACCGCTCGTGTAATACCAGCTTCGATAGGAATAAACCCAATCATCATCTTGATAATTCGAGGTTCGTCCCTGATTTTGTTTTTGCGCGCAGTCAACGCAAAGCTGCATTTGGGCTTGCGCGGAAAGATGATATTGACACGAAAGTTTATTACACGCCGCACATTGCTTACTTGCCGGACGATTGCACATCCGAAGCGTGAAAAAACCGCGTTTGAATTGACATAAATTGTTCATTTTCGACCTCCGACGGGCGTGGCGCGAATATACGCCGAAGCAATCGTATTGACAAAATCATTCGGCTGAAAAGATTGTCCGGCAGGATATTTGACCGTTTTTTTGACCAGCATCCAATTATAATCTCCCGATTTTTGCGTACGAACCGCGCCTTCCTGACCTTTTAATTTTAATGACGGCGGCAGCATATAGCGTTTTCGGTTCATCCCGACCTGCATTGAAATATATGTTCGGTATTTTGACTTGGATTTTCTCTTGCCTTTGCGGTGTTTAACTTTTTTGATGTGTTTGACAAGATCGTACGCACTCCAAATAAGCCTTGTGCCATCGGCAAGCGTCGCATCGCCGTCCATCCAATGATCGCGGTAATAATAATCAATTATGCTTTTGTATCTGGCACCGCTGAAAAAGCTGTTATCGCCGTAATCTTCGCTTTGGCTGAGAAGTTTTTCGGGAAATTCGAACCCGCGCAGATCGAGCCGGAGTTTAAGATTTTCATTCGTCTTCATTTCCTCGCGCAAAATCTTCAGAAGCGGCAAAACTCGTGTGGTCAAAACATCGCCCTGAATATCATACGGCTTGAGAGTGGCGTAAACATATATCCCCACCGCCAATAAGATTAAACCGATGGGAATCATCAAAATTCCGACCAGGACGGAAATCAAGGGAATGCCGATGATTGCCAGCAAAAGTCCGACACAACCCATTCCGCCGCCGATCCAGCGCGAAGTATCGGCTTGTTTATCGAAATCGCGCAGTTTGGTGAACAAATTTATCCATTGTTCGGGCGGCATTTCGGCTTGAATTTGTTTGACTTTTAGTAGATTTTTTTCTTTCGGCAATAACGAATTGATAGTAAAAATTGCTTTCACATTTTTCTCCGGCAAATGGATTTGTCGCTCAATATACTAGAATTTAAAAATTTTGTAAATCAAATTTCTCTATAACTTAGTAATGCCTCAACTATAAGTTATGGAACTACTTCTTTGTTCATTTAAAACCCGTAAGTCTTTTATTTTCAATCAAGGCGTTTTATTGAAAAAACATCTGTAACTTTTTATTGAGGCATTACTATAACTTACGATAAATTTCCTGTAATTTGCCGACCGATTTTTCCCAGAGAAAATCCTGCTCGATTTTTTTTCGCGCATTCTCGCCCATTTCTTGCAAAAGATCAGGATATTGCAGCAGAACGCGGATAACGCGGGCAAGTTCGCCCGGACGGTCGGCGTGGATTAATCTTCCGTGCAATTTATCCGTCATAATTTCCCGAACGGACGGCAGATCGGATGCGACGACCGGAACGCCCGCCGCCATTGATTCGAGGATTTTCAAAGGCGCACAGCCTTGTTCGATGTTTCTCGAACATTCCGTCAAAGGCGCGACCGAAAGCGCGGCGTGAGCGAGCCACGGCGCGAGTTCTTCTTCGCTCAAACCGAAATGCCAGACGATTTTTTCGTCAATTTCCAGCTTTTCCGCCATTTTCCGCAAAAGTTTTGAACGCCGCGAATGATTCGACGAACAAATCACCAAGTGCAAATCGCTTAAATCCGCGAGCCGCGCAAATGCTTTTAGTAAAACATCAACCCCTTGCCACGCCTGCACCGCGCCGAAATAAATGATATAGCGCGGCGGCGCGTCCGCCGGTTTTTCCGCCCATTCGGGAATTTCCGCGCCGTTCGGAACGACCGTAACTTTTTCTTCCTTAATGCCGTAACTTAAAACTTTTTCCTTGATCGAATGCGACGGCGTGATGATGATGTCGGAATTTCCCAGACAAAATTTTTCCAATTCGTGGAATTTTCCAAGCGTTTCGGGCGACATATTTTGATAGGCAAAAGGAAGTTCGACCGAAGGAAATCCGTTTGCTTCAAAAACGGTTTTGTATTTTCTTTCTTTCCGCAGAATTGCCAGACCGCTCCAAATATCCCGAAAATGACAGATTTTCAAATCATTTCCGCTTTCGTCCAAAAGTTCATTCAAATATTCGCTGAACGCCAGAGCGCGGTGCAGATAATTCTGTATTAAATGATTAAACCTGACTATTTCAATATTTCCTTCCACTTGATAAGCGGAAAGTTTATCGTTTCCAAGAACATACAATGCGCCGCCGCTCATTTCTTCAAAAAGAGCGCGGGAAAATTTATTGATATGCACGCCCGCGCCTTTGCGCGACGGGAAAAGGTCAAAAGCCGAATAAAGCGCATTCGGATTTGTTTGAAGAATTTTTGTTTTTTGCGGCATCTCAGGTTTTGTCCGTGAGATTTTAACACATATTTGGAGAAAAAATGGCTTTGCACCAAATCACTTGGGCAGAATTTTACCTGTCAAAAGTCCGTAACAAGCGCGGAAGAATTGAAAGCGCAAATTTCGTCGAAGTTTTATGAACAAAAAAAGGGCGGAGTGTATTTTGCAAAATACACTCCGCCCTTTTTATAAAAAAAATCCGAACTACGGTTTTTTGTTGGCATCAGTTGCTTTATCAAGAGCATTTGCTCCTTTCTTCAAAGTGTCTGAAGTTACATCAGCCGCTTTCTTTGCGCCTTCTTTAGTTTTGTCAACAGCGGTTTCCAAACCGTCTTTGGTTTTGTCAGCCGCTTTGTCCAGGTCGCTTTTATTGCTGCCGGCGGTGTTGGTGTTGGCTGCGTTCGTATTTGTTTTCGGGTCGGTCGGCATTGTCGAGGAATTCGTATTTACCGAGTTCGAGTTTACGACAACTGTCTTGTTGGCATTATTGCCGTTTGCCGTATTGGTATTAGCTGCATCGGAGCAGCCGAATCCTAAAGCACTTAAGCTTAAGATTCCTGTAAGTAATAAAACTTTTTTCATATTTGTACTCCTGTTAAGCAGGTAAGCAAAAGTAACCAGGTCTAATGATGCTGAAGCGTAGAACAGGCTGTCAGCCTGTTCTACGCTGAGATATTAGTTGTTCCGACGTGAACCGGCTGTTAGCCTGTTCTACGTTCATTACGCCGCATAACATTTACTTACCTGCTTATTTATATATAAATTCTTAAAATGTGAATCGAGGGTAGAAATAAATACAGTAAAAAAGGTTTTTCTTTGCGCCCTTTGCGCCTGACTCCAGCGCACTTTGCGGTAAAATGTTTTTTCTTTAACCGCAAAGTGCGCTGGAGTTTTACGCTGGAAAGCGCAAAGTTTTTTTATTTTCTAATCTTGATTCGCATTTAAAATATTTAAAAATCATCTCTGACATTATTCAAATCTTATGATTCCATAAAGAAAGCACGCTGTTTATGAAACAACGTGCTAAAGGTTTAATTTAACTTAAAATGCAAAACTACGGTTTTGTATTCGCGTTTGCTTTGTTGTCAGCCATTTTGTTGTCAGCCATTTTGTTGTCAGCCATTTTGTTGTCATTTGTCATAGCCGGTGTAGCTGCCGGTGTAGCTGCCGGTGTAGCTGCCGGTGTTGTTACTACGGTTTTATTGGTATTGGTATTGCTATTGGTGTTTGTGCCTGATTCACAAGCCATTCCTAAAGTACCTAAAACCAAAACTGCTGAAAGAGCTAAAGTCTTTTTCATTTTTATATTCTCCTGTCTTCTCAAAGATTAATTTTTATTTTTGCCAACTGTTTTCTTCTTTAAACAGCCGAGTTCTAAAATATTAAATATATTAGAACATTTGGACAATATAAATACCTTAGTTTGTTTAGTCAAATGCAAAATGGTCAAAAAAAACATTTTTGACAACTTTTTTTTATTATTTTTAAAGGTTTTTTCAGACGTTTGAGCAGAAAATGCGGCGGATGCTCACTTAAAATCAAGTATTGACTTATTTCGACCTGACAAGTTATCTTCAAAACAGAACTTTATTTCTTCATACTAATATCAACTTCCCTCAAACGAAGACGAAGACGAATTTAATGAAAAAGTCTGAACCGCAAAATTTATCAAAAAGCAGCCCGGCAAATTCCGGTTTAAGTTACCCGATTCTGGCAGTTTCTTTGGCGGCGTTTATTTTTGTTTTTTTAGCGGCGAATTCCGCGCTCGCGCTCGGTCTGAAAATCGCCGTTTTTGTGGTGATAAGTCTGGCTTACACACTTTTGTTTCGGTTTTTTTACGCAAAACCGCACGCTCGGCAGGCGAATTTACCGGAAGAACGAATTGTTGAAAAAACAGACACGGAAACGTATTTTGACGAAGATATTGAAAACAAATTACTGGCGCTTGAAGAAGCAAGCCGGTTTTTCGGGGCATCGCTCAAGGCAAGCGATATGTTCCGCCTCGTTACCAGCCGGATCAATGAAATGATTCCGTTTGCTTCGTGTGCGTTTTTTCTGGCGGACGGAAATCAGACAAATTTGAAAGTCATCTTTGCCAATGGCGAAAATGCCGGGATTTTAACAAATCTGGAAATTCCTTCAAGTAAAGGGTTAGCCGGAAAAGTTTTTATCGGCGGCAGCTGCGAGATTGATAAACAGCTTCTTTTAGACAAAGTTTCATTTCCCGCCAAAGCCTTGACAGGTTTGGAAGCGGCGATTGCCGCGCCGCTTTATCGCGGAGCGGACATTTTCGGCGTTTTGCAGCTTTTCGGCAGCGAAAAAATAGTTTTGGGCGAAAGTTCGCTCAGACTTCTGGAAGCGATTGCCGAAAGATTTTCGCCTCTGCTGTTGAGTTCGCTGGCGTTTGAAAAAAATCTTTCCAGTGCGTTGACCGATTCGCTGACGAATCTGCCGAATGAACGCGCTTTTTATCTGGTTTTGGAAAATCAAATTGCCGAATCGCAACGCTACCGCGATAATCGTCCGCTGACGGTTTTAACGATTGATATAAAACACTTTGCCGAATTAAATCAAAAATACGGACACGCCACGGGCGACAATATCTTGTATTTCGCCGCTGAAATTATCAAAAATCAGCTGCGGCGGATGGATTTTCTGGCGCGTTCGATGAGCGATGAATTTTTGACCGTTCTGCCGACCGCCTCCAAAGGGGTTACGCAGGAAATCATCGAGCGGTTGAATAATATTTTTGACCGGAGTCCGTATGAGATTTCGCCGGAAGAGAAAATAATCGTGGAATTGAATTACGGCACGGCAACATTTTGGCAGGACGGCGAAACTGCGCACGAACTTTTAAAAATCGCCCATCTGCGAAAACAGCAAAATAAATCTTCCGATAATGCCAAAATAATCCGGTTTCCGAATAAAAATTTATAATGTGTGTTAGAAGTTATCTCAAAAATAGTTTTTATAGTTACGCCGGCGGTCTTCGACACGCGGAATAATTAATTCAAGCTAATCACTCTGAACATTTGTTGTCACAAAATCTGCTTCGGAAGTGTTTTCAATACGGATAATTTTGTAAAAAAGACGTGCTTTAACGGCTTGAAAAGTTTAAAATGTTTCTAAACCTTTTCCGAAAATTTGCGTTTAAGTATTTGTAAGAAATTTTATCGGTTGTTAGTTAAAATCTATGCTTTCAGGCACAAAATTAGGTCGTTATGAAATTCGTGAAAAGATCGGCGAAGGCGGAATGGGCGAGGTTTACCTCGCGCACGACGAACAGCTCGACCGGAATGTCGCGCTGAAAGTTCTGCTGCCCGAATTTTGCTGTGATCTGGAGCGCGTTCAGCGTTTCAAGCTCGAAGCCAGAGCCGCGTCCGCGCTGAATCATCCGGGAATTATCACGATTCACGAAATCGGGGAAGAAGACGATAAATTGTTTATTGCGACGGAATTTGTTGACGGCATTACCGTTCGGGAAAAAATTGAAAAAGGCGGATTAACCCTTCTCGATGCGGTCATAATTGCCGAACAAATTGCCGATGCGCTGGCAATCGCCCACCGGGAGCATATTATTCACCGCGACATCAAACCGGAAAATATAATGATCCGGCGCGACGGATATGCGAAAATTCTCGATTTCGGTCTGGCAAAACCGACTTTGCAACACGCCGGCGGCGCGGAAGATGCGACGATCCGGATGGTCAAAACGCAGCCCGGAATGGTTATGGGCAGTGTGCGTTATATGTCGCCCGAACAGGCGCGCGGCAAGGCGACCGATGAACGCACGGATGTTTGGAGTCTGGGCGTGGTTTTATATGAAATGCTGACGGGGAAAAATCCGTTTGAAGGCGAAACGGTCAGCGATTCGCTCGCCGCTCTGATTCACGTCGAACCGCAGCCGGTTGAAGATGTGCCGGAAGAACTGCAATGGATTCTGCGTAAAGCCTTAAAGAAAAATGCGGCGGAACGCTATCAGAATATTAAGGATTTTTCGCTCGATCTAAAGGATTTACATCATCAATTCGAACAGCATTCTTCAGAAAACAGGGCGATTCATCTGTCGCAGACGACAAATTTCGCAAGACACGACACGAGCGAAAACAAGACCTTGATTCACCGGACGATTTTGGCTGAAAATTCAACGGTTAAGAAACAAAATTGGGTACGGACACAGGAAAATAAAGTGGCGAAACAAATCGGCTGGCGGATTTTGCCGATTCTTATTGTCGCATTTGCCGTAACCGTTGCCGCCGGAGCGTGGTTTTATTTGCCGAATCTGTTCGGTAAATCTACGCCCGTCTTTCAATCAATTCAGATTTCCAGTAAAACCGCCAATGGCAAATCACATTCGGCAACCGTTTCGCCCGACGGAAAATTAGTTTCTTTTGTTGATCGGCAGAACGGACAACCGCGCCTGGTCGTCCGGCAATTAATGACCGACACGACAATCGAGATCGTGCCGGCTTCGCCGAAAAGTTTTCTTCAGCCGACTTTTTCACCCGACGGCGAATTTATTTATTACGTTCACGTCGAAAACGGTGTCGGAACTCTTTACCGCGTTTCGACGCTCGGCGGACAAAGCAAGAAACTTATTTATGACATAGATTCTAAAATTACTTTTTCGCCCGATGGAAAACAGCTTGCCTTTATTCGTCATAATCCGACCGAGGGCGGCGATACGGTTTTTATTGCCGACAATGAAGGCGGCAATCTTCAACCCTTCAGCGACACGAAAACAGTCGGTTACGATAGATTTAACGATGTCGTCTGGTCACAGACGGGCGAAAAAATACTGATCGCCGGTTATAAAAATATCAGTCAGCCGTCGCCCGAAGTAAAAGTTATTACGATTGCTATAAATCACGAAAATAAAGAAGCCCGCGAACCTGAAGAATTAAGCACGCTGAACCGTGAAGGCTGGGTGGCGGCGCAGAATTTCGAGTTTTTGGGAAATAATGAGGGAATTATTTTTATCGGCAAACGAAACACCGAAGACAATATGCAAATCTGGCATTCGTCCGTTCCCGACGGTGCGCTCAAACAAGTGACGACCGACACGAGCGATTATGCGAGCTTGAGCGTGTCATCGGACGGCAAAACGATCGTAACGACAAAAGTTGACCGGATTTCGGGTTTGACCGAGTATAATCCCGAAACAAAGGAGAGCAGTCAGATATTGAGCGAAAGCCGCACATTTTTCGGTCATCTCGGCATTTCGCAAATGCCGGACGGCAGAATTCTATATTCGCGCATTACCGGAAAAGACATAAATATCTTTTCGGTCAATCAGGACGGCGGCGACGAAAAACCTCTGACGGCGGACAGCCATTTCAATTTTAATCCGATTCCGACACCCGACGGCAAATATATCGTTTTTACGTCCAATAGAAATAATTCGTTAGCTGTTTGGCGAATGGATGCCGATGGAAATAATCCCGTTCAATTAACAAATGCGCCGAACGGCAGAGACGGGCAACTGAATATTTCAGCCGACGGGAAAACGGTCTATTTTGCGCGGGAAAAAAGCGACGGCGGCAAGGGAACTTTGATGAAGGTTTCAATCGAAGGCGGCGAAGCCGTGCCGCTTTTGTCCGACAGCAAGACTTCAAATATAATGCCGCAGATTTCTCCTGACGGAAAACAACTCGGGTATCTTTCGATAGAGTATGACAGCAAAACTTCAGATTTTAATGTCGCGGTACATATCATTCCTTTGAAAGGCGATGAAGTCGGACAGCCGACCGCGGAAATGGCATTTAATCTGTACAACAAATACAAATGGTCGCCCGACGGCAAATCCCTGACATTTATTACCAAAAAAGAAAATCACAATATTTGGAATATAAACATTAAAGATAAAAAGGAAAAACAATTAACCGAATTCAAATCCGGCGATTTGGTGGATTTTTCGTGGTCGAAAGACGGCAAAAAACTCTTTATCGTGCGCGGCATTACCAACAGTGATCTGGTCTTGATCAAAGATGCCGAAGGTGCTTCTTAAACTTCCTTAACAATCACCAACAATCACTGCAAAGCTCGGAAGTTTTAGATATTTCGCTGAAACCTTCGAGCTTTGCGGTAAAAAAAATAAAAAAAAAGGGAAAAGGTTCCGCATAAATCCGTTGATTCATTGTCAGATAAGACAAAAACAATTCATTCTGATTTTTATCGGTTTTCAAAAAGTTAAGCGATAAAACATTGCATTCCGGTAATCAAACATTACCCGTAAAAAAAAATTGGAGAAAGTTATGAATTTTAATTTTATCGAATCAATCGGGGCTTTAGAAAAGGAGCAGAAAACTTATTTTTACGAATTATTGGCAGTTTTTTTAACCGTTTCGATGCGCGGCATTTTGTTTATGGAGGGAATTCCAGAAGATGAACGGGTCGAACGGGCAAAATGGCTCAATGAAGTCGCCCACCGCATTACCTACAAAATTTTCTTTTTGCAGAAGGGCAAAGCGGATTATTATTCGGAAGAAGAAATCTGGGAAATGATTAACCAAAACGCGGAAAAACATCCGAAAACGCTGGAAGATGTAACGGCGGCAATCGAGCTGAGTTACGGATACGTTTTGGATAATGAAAGCGAAGCCGCGCAAGT
>JBBRVS010000076.1:0-22861 GCA_038246645.1 Pyrinomonadales bacterium | reverse complement strand
AATGTTTTTGGAAGTTCATTTAAAATGCGTCTTTGCGTCTTGGAATTTTATTATTTATCATTTCAACAAATCATTTATAAGGAAAAAAAAACTAAAAATGATAATACCTGTTGAATGGACGGACGAGGGCGTAAAAATGCTCGATCAACGCCTTTTGCCGACCGAAGAAAAATGGCTGATGCTGAAAACTTTCATGGAAGTTGCGGACGGAATCCGCGATATGGTCGTGCGCGGCGCACCGGCAATCGGCGTTTCCGCCGCCTACGGAATCGCGCTCGGCGTGAAGAATTTTGTCGGCACGAATGTTGACGATCTCGAAGAAGAACTCGATTATATCTGCGACGTAATAGGCAAAACGCGCCCGACCGCCGTTAATCTTTTCTGGGCGATTGACCGGATGAAACGCGTTTTTGCTCATGCGAAAACGGAAGGCGCATCAATCACCGAAATCAAGCAGATATTGATTCAGGACGCAAAAGATATTCACGAAGAAGACATTGAATCGCAAAGACTTATCGCGCAATTTGGCGGCGAACTTCTTGATGATAATTCGACCGTTCTGACGCATTGCAACGCCGGCGCATTAGCAACCGGCGGCGTTTGGGGAACGGCTCTCGGCGTAATTCGCGGCGCGATCAATCAAGGAAAACGTATTTCCGTTTATGCCGATGAAACGCGTCCGTATTTGCAGGGCGCACGCCTGACCGCCTGGGAACTTTTGCAGGACAAAATCCCGGTAACACTAATCACGGATAATATGAGCGGACACGTGATGAAAAAAGGAATAATTCAAGCCGTTGTCGTCGGTTCCGACCGCATTGCGGCAAACGGCGATGTCGCCAATAAGATCGGAACTTATATGGTCGCGGTTCTGGCGCGTCAGCATAATATTCCGTTTTACGTTGCCGCCCCGCTTTCGACCGTAGATATGAATTGTCCGACGGGCGAAGAAATTCCGATCGAAGAACGCAATATTCGCGAAATAACGCACGTCCGCGATATACAGCTTGCGCCTGAAGGAATCGAAGTCAGCAATTATGCGTTTGACGTTACGCCGAATGAACTGGTTGACGCAATTATTACGGAAAAAGGTGTGGCGCGAAAACCTTATTCGGAAAGTTTGCGTAAGATGTTTGAAGAAAACTAAATCTACAAAAAATCAAAAAAAGGAAAAATATGACTAAATTCAAAAGAATTTCAGCGATGTTCATCGTTTTCGGTATTTTAATGCAAACCGCGCCGTTCGTAGCGGCGCAGGTTGGCAAGAATGCCGAAATCAACGCAATGATACGCAAGGAAGCGATGGGAAATTCGCAAGTGATGAACACCGTGCATTATTTTACGGATGTTTACGGACCGCGCCTGACCGGTTCGCCGAAACTGGAAATGGCGGGCGAATGGGCAGTTAAACAAATGAAGGAATGGGGTTTTGACCGCGCCGAACAAGAACCCTGGAATTGGGGAAGTCCGGGCTGGGAAGCCGATAGAGCGTCCGGTTTTATTACAGCACCGGTCAAGGATTCGCTCGTTTTTGAAGTTCTGGCGTGGACACCGAGCACCAAGGGCGCGGTAAAATCGCCAGCCGTTCAGCTGGAAATTCCGCGTGTCAAATTAAATGACGATCCGCGCTGCCGGCGCAATCCGACGCAGGAAGAATTAAACGCATATTTTGCCAAAACCGAGGTCAAAGGAAAGATCGTTTTGGTCGGTGAGCCGAACAGTCCGGGCGTAAATTTCGATCCGCCGGCAAAACGTCTCGATGCCGAAGCGATCAGCCGCCGAACGAATCCGAGAGTTGCTCCGCCCGCGCCGCAACCGAATCCGTGTCCGACATTTACGGAAAAACAGCTCAATTTTCGAGAACTCGCCACACAGTTCGACAAGTTTTTGATAGACAACGGCGTTCTCGTTCGCGTCAACGATGCCGGGCGCGAACACGGACAGATTCGCGCCTTCGGCAACAGCACATATGATCCGACAAAGGTTGTTCCGACCGTCGTTATGAGAAATGAAGATTACGGGCGAATCTGGCGGTTGATGAACAGTAAAATGGCGGTCGAACTGGAATTTAACATTCAAAACAGCATTTACCCGAAAGGCACGACGGCTTATAACACGATCGGCGAAATTGCCGGCAGCGACAAATCCGACGAAGTGATTATGCTCGGCGGACATCTCGATTCGTGGCACGCCGCAACCGGCGCGACCGACAACGGAACGGGCTGCGCGGTGATGATGGAAGCGGCGAGAATCTTAAAGGCAATCGGCGTAAAACCGCGCCGGACGATTCGCGTTGCGCTCTGGTCGGGCGAAGAACAAGGACTTTTGGGTTCACAGGCGTATGTCGAAAAACATTTCGGTTCGTTTGAAAATCCGAAACCTGCCTTTTACAAATTCGGCGGATATTTCAACATTGATTCGGGAACGGGACGCGCCCGCGCGATGAGCGTTTTCGGTCCGCCCGAAGCCGCCGGAATTTTGAATCAAGCCGTGCTGCCGTTTTATGATCTGAACGTCATCGGCGCGACCAATACGACCAGCCGCGGTCTTGGCGGTTCGGATCACACGTCGTTTAATCAGGCGGGTTTGCCCGGAATCGGCATTCTGCAAGACCCGATCGAATACGGCTCGCACACCTGGCACACGAATCTGGATACTTACGAAAGAGTCATCGAGGATGATTTAAAAGCGGCGGCAGCGGTGATCGCGGCGGCAGTTTATGAACTGGCGATGCGCGACGATCTTCTTCCGCGATATTCAAAGGACAATATGCCGAAACCGCCTCCGGTTCGTAATTAAATAGACATCTTTCCAAAATAATTTTTTCACCGCAGAGACGCAGAGACGCTGAGAAATTTAAGTTAAAATTGCTGTAAATTCAATAATATTTTGACAACAGGCAAATTTCTTTTTCTTTTATCTAAAAAAACTCTGCGTCTCAGCGTCTCTGCGGTTAATTTCCACTTGAATTTATCAAATTATTATTTAGGAAAGACCTCTAATTTAGAACAAGGGAAATTAACAGGGATAACAGGATTCACAAGGATAAAAAAATAATTATACAGAAAATCAGTAAGTTGGTGTATTAAGTGAATCAAATCAGCCCGAGCGAAACCTTCTAGTGAGCAGGTTGAGGAAAATTCAACTTTATAAAGATCAGACGCGCTCACTAGAAGGTTTCGCTCGGGCTGATGTGCAATCATACCTACTTGCTGATTTTTGGTATTATTCCTGTCTATCCTGCTTATCCCGGTTAATTTCTTCAGATTTTTCGCTTTCGTTGTCTTCAAAAATCCAGCCTTTGCGCCAGAAGTAAAAGAGTAATCCGACCGTTACAAAGAACATCGCTCCGAGCGTGATGAAATATCCGTAGCGCGATTTGAGTTCGGGCATATTATCGAAATTCATCCCGTAAATTCCGGCGATTAATGAAAGCGGCAAAATAATTGAAGAAAAGATTGTCAGAAATTTGATCACGTCATTGGTTTTCGTAGCCGTTACCGAAAAGTGGATTTCAAACAACCCGCCGACCAGATCGCGGTAACTTTCGGACAGATCCGAGATTCGTAGCAGATGATCGTGAACGTCGCGGTAAAACGGGAGAATGTTTTCGGGAATCTGCGGAAATTCGCCGTGTGAGATTCGATAAAGCACTTCTAATTGCCGCGCTGAAATTCTTTTCAAACGCGCCACGCTGCGGCGCAAATCCATAATTTCTTCCAAAATAATATTGTTCGGTCTTCTCATCTGAAATACGCGGTCTTCCAAATCATTGATGGCAACATCAAAATCATCAACCAGCGGCATATACATATCAACGATTTGATCGAGAATCTGGTGCAGCAGAAAAGCCGCGCCGCGCCTGAATATATTCGGGTTGGCGCGAATCTGGCGTTTGACCTTTTCGACACTTCGAAATTTCTCTTTTCTTACCGTTATGACAAAATTATCGCCCAAATATCCGTCGAGTTCTTTGGTAATGAAATTTGCCGAATTCGTTTCGCTTTTGATGCCGTGAACGATAAAAAAAAGATAATTCGGAAAGATTTCTACCTTAGGTTGATTGCGTTCTTCGTGGCAATCTTCGACCGTTAAATGATGAAACTTAAAAACATTGAGCAAAACGTCTTCCGCCAATGCCGCTTCCGTTTTATTCGTGATTTCAAAATCAATCCAGAAGACCGACTCTTTATCATCCAAAAGTGAATGAAGTTTATCGAGCGTAAAGCCTTCTTCAACTGTTTCCGAATTTTTTCTGTAAACAAAAATTTCCATCTCTTTGGTATATTTTTCGCCTTATTTCAGGTTTTATTTTCTCATACGAAGCTTTTCGACTCTCTAAATTAACATAAATTTATCAAACAAAAGCGAATTTTTATCCGTAAATAATTATGTTAATCTTAAACTTCCAAAAATATGAGCGAACAAAATGTCACACTGCGCGTCGAAAATGTTACGAAACGCTACGGCGAATTTACGGCTGTCGAAGATTTGAGCTTTAACGTCAAATCGGGCAGAGTTTTCGGTTTTCTCGGTCCGAACGGGGCGGGAAAAACGACGACGATTCGGATGATCGTCGGCATAACTTACCCCGACGAAGGAAAGATCGAGCTTTTCGGCGAAAAGGTTTCCACCGAAATCCAAAACCGCATCGGTTATTTGCCGGAAGAACGCGGGCTTTACAAAAAAATCAAAGTTCAGGAACAGCTTCGCTATTTTGCCGCGCTCAAAGGAGTTTCGCAGACGGAAGCCGACCAACGCATAGATTTCTGGCTCGACAGAATGGGGCTTTCCGAGTGGAAAAAAAAGAAAACGACCGATCTTTCAAAAGGAATGTCGCAAAAACTCCAGTTTATAACAACCGTTTTGCACGATCCCGACCTTTTAATTTTGGACGAACCTTTTTCGGGACTCGATCCGGTAAATGTCGAATTTTTGATCGAAGTAATTGCCGAACTCAAAGCGCAGCATAAAACGATAATTTTCTCGACGCACTTAATGGAAACCGCCGAAAGATTGTGCGACGACATAATTTTAATCAACAAATCGCGCAAAGTAATCGGCGGAACGCTGCGCGAGGTCAAGGAAAGCTACAAAAAAAATATGATCGCCCTGCGCGCCGTCGGCGGCGAAAAGATTCTCGCGGATGAAACACTGGTTTTAAAAATAATTTCACACGCCGACGAGTTGGAAATCCATCTCGCCGAAAACGCAGATTCGCAGGTTTTACTGAAAAATCTGATCGAATCGGGCGCAACAATTTCAAAGTTCGAACAGGTCGAGCCGAGTTTAAACGATATATTTATCGAGAAGGTGAAAAGTTAGAAATAAGAAGTGAAAAATGAAAGAATCAAAAACACAAATAGAACTTTTTGAAACTGAAGAAATAGGCATTATTATTTCGTTTGCTTCAGGTGTTTTTTATTCAAATCAGGTTGGCGGATATTCAAATTTACATTTTTCTTACCAGGGGATTTATGCTTCGCTTCATAATTTCGCTTTTACAATTGAAAAGCAGTTTAATACATATTTTACCGGAAAGAAGTGGAAGGGACATTGTTCCGACGGAATTGATGAAGAGGATGCGGATTTCATTGATAATCTTTTGCAAGACAGTTACACAACAAAATTTTTGAAAGTTGATCAAAATAAACTAAAAGATTCTTGTGAAGCTTGGATTTATGTAAAAGGAGTTAGACCAAAAGAAGAAATTCCCATAATTAAGGGTTTTGAAGATTTTGAAGCAGTCTTAACTTGGCAAAACAGTGATTAAAATTTTATGAAAAATTAATCGAGAGCAGCGTAGTTATTTTGAAATTCGAGGAGTTGAAAGATATTTTTATTGAGATAGTGAAGGAAATTTAGTGAAGGAGAATAATTAAATGCAGACAGAGATTTTAATAGAAAAAATTAACGGATTACCGACGGAAAAAATCCGCGAAGTTGAAGATTTTGTTGATTTCCTAAAGCAGCAAGCCGTCAAAGAAAAAAACGAAAGGCGCTATCAGATGATTTCGGAATACGCCGAAACTCATGCCGGAAGTGATGCGGATCTTGATGAAGAACTCGAGCAATCGAGCCTTGAATTTTTAGATGAGGTTGAGAATTGATGGAACGCGGAGATATTTATTGGGCAAATTTACAACCGCGTTCAGGTTCGGAACAGAGAGGCAACCGACCTGTAACAGTTATTTCTCATAACGGATTTAATCAAAATCCGCGTTGGCGTTCGATAATTGTTATTCCTGTTTCCACTTCTTCGGCACAGGCAAAACGCGGATTGACCGCAATTTTATTACCGAAAGGTATCGGCGGTCTGGCTCAGGAAAGTGTTGCCTTGTGTCATCAAATAACGACACTTGATCGGGCAAAATTACAAGATAAAATCGGTGAACTTTCCGATGAATGGATGGGGAAAATCGTAGAAGGCTTAAAAGCCGCGACCGATTTATTATAAAATGAAAAAATTTCTGGCAGTTGTAAAACACGAATATAAAAAAGTCGTTCTAAAATGGTCGTTTTTGATCGGAACTCTCCTGTTTCCGGTGATCGCGGCAGGCTTTGCGGTTGTTCCGGCGTTGATTTTTTCGATCAAAGGCGAACCGACGCGGATTGCCGTTTTTGACCAGACTGGGAAAATTGCGCCGCGCCTCAAAGCAAATCTCTCGGCGGAAAGAATGCGCGAACGCGCCGCGCAAGCCTCGAAGGAATCCGTTGAGAAAATCAATGTTCAACCGGATGAAAAGATGAGACGCGATATGGAGCAGTTTCAGGACAGCTTTAATTTTGTTGATTACAACGGCGATACAAAAGATTTGGAACAAGTCCGGCGCGAACTCAGCGGAAAAATTGCCGCTGATGAACTCGACGCGTATTTGATTATTCCCGCAAATTTTGACCAAAAAGACGCGAATTTTGAATTTTATTCGCGCAATGCCGGAAATATTTTTATCAGGGAAACTCTCAAAGACGCATTAAACGGCGCAGTTCGTTCGCAACGCCTTTCGGATGCCAATATCAGTGAAGAACAGCTGAAAAGTTTAAGCCGGAATATAAATTTACAGGTGAAAAAAGTTGATGATAAAGGCACGGAAAGCGATGGCGACGGCGGTTTTTGGGCAGGTTTTATCATCGCGTTTATGATCTATCTGAATCTGGCGATCTACGGGCAGATGATTATGTCAACCGTCATCGAAGAAAAGGAAACACGGGTCGCGGAAATCCTTTTTTCGTCGGCGAAACCGTTCGAATTAATGATGGGCAAACTCGTCGGAGTCGGTCTGGCGGGAATGACGCAGTTTGCCATTTGGATAATTTCGGCGGCGGTTTTGATCGCCGTGGCAATTCCGTATCTAATGGCAAGCGGTACGGATTTGCCTCTGCCGAATATCACGGTTTCGATCATAATTTACTTTTTAATCTATTTTCTGATCGGATTTTTTCTATACGCTTCGATTTTCGCGCTGATCGGTTCGATGGTTACAAGCGTGCAGGAAGGCGGACAATTTGCATTTTTTCCGGTAATGCTGATGCTCGGCGGATTTTATTTTTGTCTGGCAGTCGTTCGCGATCCGAATTCTTCGTTATCATTCTGGGCTTCAATCGTACCATTCATCGCGCCGATGACGATGCCCGTGCGGATCATTTCAGAAACGCCGCCGTTCTGGCAGATTCTGCTGTCAATCGGTATAAATGTTCTGGCAATCGCCGCGCTGATTTGGGTTGCAGCGCGCGTTTATCGCGTCGGAATGCTGATGTACGGCAAACGTGCGACGATTCCCGAAGTCTGGAAATGGATCAGACAATCGTGATAATTTAACGCAAAGAGGCAAAGGCGCGAAGACGCAAATTTATAAAAGAATACTTTGGTTAAAACCTTATATGTCAATTGAGATCGAGAAAAAATATCGTTTGACCGAAGATCAACGCGAACGGATTTCCGCTGATTTAGCCGAATTAAATGCGGAATTTATCGGCGAAGATTTTGAAGAAAACACGCTGTACGGCGGCGGGATTTTGGATGAGCAAGCGGCTGTTTTGCGGGTGCGAAAAATCGAAGGGAAAACGATTTTGACGTATAAACGAAGAATTCAAAACGATTCGGACATCAAGCATCAGATCGAATTTGAGACCGCCGTCGAAAATGCGGAAGAACTCGAAAATATTATCGAAAGTTTAGGTTTTCAAAAAACGCTCGTCTATGAAAAACGCCGGAAAACCTGGAAATTCCGCCGGACGGAAATCGTTTTGGATGAATTGCCGTTCGGGCTTTTTATGGAAATCGAGGGCGAGATGATGGCGATCACCGAAGCCGAAATGTTTCTCGGTGCGGAAGATTTTTCTGTCGAACACGAAACATATCCGCATCTGACAATGAAATTCGGCAAGCGAAACGGCAATTTGATCGAAGCCAGATTTACAAATTCAGAGGAAAAATTTTAGCAAATATGAGAAAAATAATTCTTGTTTTAACATTTTCAATCGCCTTTGTCGGATGCGCGACCGAAACGTCGAAAAACACGCAATCAAATACAACAGCGAAAAATACTGCCGAAAACACGGCATCAAATTTCAATGTAAATAAGTCGGCGGAAACTACAGCGCAACCGATGTTAAAAGGCGAAAAAATTGAAAAGCCTCTGGAAGTAAAATTCGAATCGAGCGGTTTGCCGACCGATTGGAAAAAGGTTGATACCAATAAAGAAAAACCGGCGGAATTCGATACTTCCGGCGGCGTTTTAAGACTGAAAATTCCTGGTGGAACCGATCTTTTCGGCGCACGACAAAATGCGCCGCGTCTTCTGAAACCGATTGCGGGCGATTTTGAAATCGAAACGAAGGTAAAATTCGCGCCGAAATCCGATTATCAAGGCGCGGGAATTCTGGTTTTTAATAATGAGAAAAACTTTTTGCGCTTCGAGCGCGGATTCGGCGGAATTGACGGCGGAGGTAGCGGCGTACGCTTTGATAAATCGGTAAGCGGCGATTATTCTGCCGTTTCCGGCACGGAACAAAATCCGACCGAAAGCGGCGAAGTCGAATTGAAATTAATTAGAGACGGCAAAGAATTTATCGCTTTTATGCGCGAAAACATTGACAGCGAATGGAAGGAAGTCGGCGCGTTTGAAACCGATTATCCGGAAACCGTACAGGTCGGCATTATCGGTATCAGCACGGCTGAAGAAATTACCGCCGAGTTTGCTTATATCAGAATTATGCCGATTAAATAATATCAATATCAATATAAAAAAAGTCCTGAAAGACAAAAATTAATACTTTTGCGGCTTTTTTTATTGTTTTATCGAAAAAATATTGATATAGCGCAAGCAAATAGGTTATTCTCGTTCTTGAATATGTCAAAAGGAGATGTAATTTATGAACAAACATATTATCGGTTTAATTATTTTTAGTTTTATTGTCGGAATGAGCGCAATTATCGCCGGTTTTTTTGTTCCGATGCCGCAAATGCCGAAAATTGATTCGGTCAAGGTTTCCGAAGCAAACGATTATGTTTACAGAGGAAGCACCTCTTGTAAGAAAAAGAAAAGAAAACCTCAACCCAAAGATTACAACGAATTGGCTTCTGCCAAGGTTTCGCAAGCCGTCTTTGATCTTAATAAAAAACAGCTCGATACCCAATTTACGATTGAACGGGCGGATGATTTGACCGAAACCGTAAAGGTCGCGCTTCATTTTTTTGTCAATGACAGGTTCGGCGTTCAGCATATAAAGACTGAATTTGTTACGCTGACACCGAATTTTGATATTGGGGATAAAGCGATGACGATCAAAACATCTTCTTTTAGATGGCTCAATAATCTGGAGTCACGCGAAAATCTATATGTCATTGCCGAGGTTGTCACAGATTCTTATAATTACAATAACTATGCGCCGGTTTTCGATTCCTACGAAGCGACTGCGGTTTTATTAAGTCCTAAAAGAAGCGGCGGCGGTATTCTTCAGTAAAAGAGAAAATTCTTTCAAGTTACTTTGCAAGTTTAATTTTTGATTTCGTTCTTGTTTTTCAGTTACGAGGTTTCAAGATTAGACTTGCAAATTTTTTTTGGAGGAATTTTTTATGTATTTCAAAGGTAGAGTCATCAGTAATTCAAAAATCCCGGTTACTTTGGTTTTGTTGTTTTCAATTGTTTTTTCCGCTTGCGAATCGTCAAGCAATCGAATAGCTAAAAGCGAATCGCCGTATGACAGATCATCAAATTCAAATATGTCAACTACGGCGGCTCATCCGACAATGTCCGAATCGGCGCCAAAAAGAGGGGTTGATGTTGATGAAAAATCAACGAGCGGCGAAAAATATGCGGAAATCACCGAAAATCCGTTTTTAGAAACTTCGCGTGCGCCGCTTTCGACTTTTTCGATTGATGTTGATACGGCTTCTTACGCCAATGTCCGGCGTTTTATCAATCAAGGCTCGCGTCCGCCGAAAGATGCCGTTCGGATCGAAGAACTGATCAATTATTTTGAATACGATTATCCTCAGCCAATCGGCGATGTTCCGTTTTCGGTCAATACGGATGTGGCAAATGCGCCCTGGAATTCAAAAAATAAAATTGTACAGATCGGTTTGCAGGGCAAAAAAGTTTCGCTCGATAATCTTCCGCCGTCGAATTTAGTATTTTTATTAGACGTTTCGGGTTCGATGAATTCGCCCGATAAACTGCCGCTTCTGAAGGAATCTCTCAAAATTCTGCTTAATCAATTAGGTTCAAAAGACCGCGTTGCCATCGTAACATATGCCGGCAGCAGCGGTTTGCTTCTGCCTTCGACGACCGCCGACCGCAAAAACGAAATCATCAACGCGATGGAAAATCTGCAAGCCGGCGGTTCGACCAACGGCGGACAGGGAATTCAGCTGGCGTATAAAGTCGCGCTCGATAATTTTATCCAAAACGGCAATAACCGCGTGATTTTAGCGACCGACGGCGATTTTAATGTCGGACTTTCGAGCGACGATCAGCTCGTCAGCCTGATCGAACAAAAACGCCAGAGCGGAATTTTTCTCTCGGTGTTCGGTTTCGGAACGGGAAATATAAATGATTCGATGATGGAAAAGCTCGCGGATAAAGGAAACGGTAATTACGCCTATATTGATTCGGAAAACGAAGCGAAAAAAGCCCTCGGCGAACAGGTTGCCGGAACGCTTTACACAATTGCCAAAGACGTAAAAATTCAGGTCGAATTCAATCCGGCAAAAGTTGCGGGGTATCGCCTGATCGGTTACGAAAACCGGATGCTGGCTGATCGTGATTTTAATGACGACAAAAAAGATGCCGGCGAAATCGGTGCGGGTCATTCGGTGACGGCACTTTACGAAATCGTTCCCGCCGGACAAAAGGTCGAAAATCCGGGCGTTGACGAACTCAAATATTCCAAAACCGAACCGACCGACACGCGCTTTAATAACGAATTAATGACCGTCAAACTTCGCTATAAAGAGCCGAAGGAATCAATCAGCAAACTTCTTTCGATCGGCATTATGGATAAAAATAATTCAATCGAAAATGCAACGGATAATTTGAAATTTGCTTCGGCGGTTGCTCAATTCGGCTTGATTTTGCGCGATTCGCGATATAAGGGAAACGCCAATTTCAGCAGCGTTTTGAGTCTTGCCCAAAATTCACGCGGAAACGATTTAAAGAATTATCGTAGTGAATTTGTCGAATTGGTGAATAAAGCCAGCGGTTTGAGAAATTGATTTTGAAAAGTACCGCCGTCCGTCCCGGCGGCTGTCGTGGTGGCATCTTGCCGCCACTCTTTCTGCTTAAATTTCTACAAACTTAAACGAAACCTGAGCGCGGGACGCACTCAGGACAGCCGCCGGGACGGTCGGCGGTACTTTTTTATTTTCTAATAAGTTGCAGAATATCCTGAATAATTCCGTCGGGTTCAAAAGGTTTTGTGTGATATTTTTGAAAGCCTGATTCAAACGCTTTTTGTTTGTTGTCTATTGAAGAAAACGCGCTTAAAGCGACTGCCGGAACGCTTCCGCCCTTATCTGCGGGATTCTGTCTGATCTGACTGAGCATCGAATAACCGTCCTGTCCGGGCATTGCCAGATCGGACAAGATTATATCGGGCAAACCGTTTTCCGATTGGTCTAAAAACTCGATGGCATCTGCCGCCGATTCGGTACTTTTGACCTGTGCGCCGTTTTGTTCGAGAAAAAGCTGCAAAACTTCGCGGGAATCCGGTTCGTCTTCAACGATCAAAACCTTTACGCCTTCAAGCAGTTTTCTTTCCTTCGGTTTTATTTGCGAAGCAATTTTTGCAACGCTTTTTTCAGACATTATCAACGGCAGTTTGACCGTAAAGGTCGAACCGTGTCCGATTCCCGCACTTTCCGCCTGAATCGTGCCTTGATGTTTTTCAATCAGAATTTTGGCAATTGACAAACCCAAACCCAAACCGCCTTTGTCGCCCGAAGCCTCGTCGCCCTGTCTGAATTGGAGAAAAATATTCGGCAAAGATTTTTCGCCGATTCCTTGTCCGGTATCCGTAACATTTATTATAACTTCACTGTCCTCGACGATTGTTTCGATTTCGATTTTTCCGCCTTCGGGCGTGAATTTCAGAGCGTTTGAAAGAAGATTGGAAATAACCTGCTGAAGCCGGATGGCATCGCCGAAAACTCTGATTTCTTCGGTGTCCGATATAATTTTAATTTCGATATTTTTCGAATCGGCAGACGGTTTTTGCAGATTATGGACGGTTTTTATAACTTCAAAAAGATTTATTTCACGAAATTCCAGTTTTAATCTGCCGGAAGCGACACGCGAAGAATCTAATAAATCATCGAGCAGTTTGGCTTGCGAACGCGCACTTTTTTCGATGGTTTCAAGGGCTTTTTTCCGTGTTTCTCCGTCTATTTCCTTATTAAGCAAAATTTTCGTCCAGCCTAAAATCGCATTCAGCGGCGAGCGCAATTCGTGCGAAACGACCGCCAGGAAGAAATCCTTGGCGCGATTGGCTTCTTCGGCTTCATCACGGGCTTTTTTCTCCCGGGCATAAACCTTTGATAATTCTTCGCTGGCGAGTTTTTTATCGGTAATCATCTGCACTACGCCCATCATATTTTTCGGAGTTCCTTCTGCGTCAAGAAAAGTTTTCCCGCGAGCCGAAATCCAGTGGATATTGCCGTTTGAATAAATAACGCGGTATTCGGATTTATATTCCTTTCCGTATTTTTGAGAATCCAACAATTCCTGTTCGACGCGCGGTAGGTCATCGGGATGCAAAGTTTCTAAAAAGGTAGTAAATTTCAGCGGTTTATTCGCCGGAATTTCAAATAATTCGTTGCATTTCGGAGTTGAATGAATTTTGTTTTCGATCAAATCCCAATACCACAAACCGATTTCCGCATTTTCCGCCGCAAATAATAATTGTTCGCTTTTTTCTTTATAAAATGTGATTTCTCTTTCGCGGGAAGTAACTTCATTGGCACAAAAGAATAGATGTTTCAATTGATCTTGTATATCGAATAAAGGATATATGTAAAGTTCGATAACTATTTTTTCATTCGAACTTATTCTGAAATCGAGTAGAACTTTTTCATTCTTGCCTTTTTTGGCTGCGGCAATCGCTTCGATTAAGATCAGCGAAGTATGTTCTGAAGATTGCCAAAAAACCGTCTCTGAAAACAATTGCCCGACAAGAACTTCGGGATTAACATCGGCTTTTTCAAAAACCTTTCCGAATAAACTTAAAACGGTTCCTTTCGGGCTTAACGTCCCGAAAAATGAAAAAACATCGAGAAAAATGTTACGAGTTTGATTTTTAGAAATAAAATCCACCTCATTTTCCTGCATCATAAAGAATTTACCTACAAAAAATTATTTCGTGTTATTAAAAATATATTAACATCAGACGAAAAATTTATCAGTGAGGTTTGAAAAAAACTTGTTTGAAAAACTAAAACCTCGTTCCGCATAAACGGTAACGAGGTTTCGTTAAAAGAATTGTTTAATCCAAAAATCTTAATATTTAAAAGTTGCTGATCAATTAAATAATTTTTCCTATATTAAACAACTCTTCTGCCACTTACGAGTCTGATTACTAAGACGACCACGGCTAAAAGAAGCAGAATATGAATAAAACCGCCAATCGAAGCCGGACCTGCAACCATACCCAATAACCATAAAACTACCAAGATAACTATAATTGTTTCTAACATTTTTTTTCTCCTCTCCAAAAATTATTAATTTCGTTCCCTTATTGCTTTTCAGCAGTGTACTTTTTCTATATAACCAATTTTCGTGCCACAAGATATAAGCGATGTATAATGAACAATTTAGGTAATTTGTCGCTGATTCGGAAATCTTCTGAATATCGAATAAGCATTAAATTGATGCATAAACCGGAAATGTTTAAAATAGCGATTTTTCTTATTAAAATCTGTTGATTTGAACGGTTAATTTTAATTAAGTAATTATTTCGAGATTCCGATATGATTGATCGGTTATATTTAAAGTGTATTAAAACTTTACAAAAAGTCAGTTCATAAATGTAAAAGCCACAATTGAAAGTAAGTAAAATTGAACAAAATAAAGGGCTTAACTATTATTGGCACAGGCATTGCGATAGCACTAACAGCAGTTAAATTGATTTTGAAAATGGAGAATTAATGATGAGTAATAATGAAACGGCTGTAAAACAAGCCAAAGAAAATTTAATTGAAGTCGGTCAGGAAACTAAAAACAATATTCTTAACCAGACGGATGAAACTTTGAACAAGATTAAAGAAAAAGTTGGTGAACAAGTCAGCAATATGCAGGAAAAAACGCAAATTGTAAAAGAAAAAGTATCCGATAACATTTCGGATGTAGCTGACAAAGTTCATCAAAAATCAGACCAAACACAAGAATTTTTGGATAAACGCACGGATAAAATAAGTGAACTGGCACATCAGACAATTGGAAAAGTAAATGAATTCGGACATCGGGCAGGTGATGCTTTGAATTCATCTTCGGAATATGTGAGAAACTTTGACATCGAAGAGGCGCGTCAGCAAGTCAAACACAAAATTACACAAAATCCGGGGAGATCACTGGTAATTGCGGGAGTATTCGGATTGCTAATCGGTTTATTGATAGGCAGAACTAAGAAATCATAATAACTTTGTCTATCAATTGATCGGGGAGCGTGAACAGCAGGGAAGAGGTGAGTTAAAGGGGGCTTGCCTCTTTCTTTGCATATATATTTAGTATTTTTTGTATTCAAACGAATTTTGCTATACTCAAATAAATCTCTAGAAAAAAGAATTAAAGTTATTAATGGTGAGAAGATAAAGATAAATATGCTGAATAAGGCTCTGGTAATTGATGATGATACCGCTACTTTGGAATTGATGGAATTTCAATTGGAAGCTGAAGGTTTTCAGGTAAAAACCGCTGATTGCGGGAAAAAAGGTCTGGAATTTATTGAAGAATTCGAGTTCGACATAATTCTGACCGATCTGAATTTGCCCGACATCAACGGTATCGAGATGGTCAGAAGGTGTAAGGAAATTGCGCCCGATACCGAAATTATAATGATTACCGGATTCGGCTCGACCGAAAAAGCCGTCGAAGCGACAAAAGCCGGAGCTTTTTATTACGTCGAAAAACCCGTCGAATTTGATGAATTATTAGTTCTCATCGAAAAGGCGATTGACCGCAAGAGTCAAAAAGCCGAAATCAAAGAACTGCGCGGAAAACTTTCGAGCCGCACCTCTTACGAGGGAATTATCGGCGGAAGCCGCGTAATGCAGGATATATACGAGATTATCGAAAGCGTTGCCGAATCCGATGCAAATATTTTGATTTTAGGCGAATCCGGAACGGGAAAAGAAGTTATTGCCAATGCAATTCACTACAAAAGCCATCGTTCAAAGAAGCCTTTCGTCAAATTAAACTGTTCGGCATTGCCGAAGGAATTAATCGAGTCGGAACTTTTCGGACATAAAAAAGGGGCGTTCACCGGCGCAACCGGCGATAAGGTCGGATTTTTAGGTCGTGCCGAGGGCGGAAGTCTTCTACTTGACGAAATCGGCGAAATGCCGGTGAGTCTGCAGCCGAAACTTCTGCGTGTGTTGCAGGAAAGAATTTTTTATCAAGTCGGCAGCGACAAACCGCAATCGGTAGATTTTCGCCTTATTTCATCAACAAACCGGAGTCCGTTTGAGGCGATTCAGGACGGGAATTTGCGCGAGGATTTATATTACCGGATCAATACGATCGAGATAAAAATTCCGCCGCTCCGCGATAGGATGGAAGACTTGCCGATGCTTGCCGAACATTTTTTGCAAGAGTATCAGGAAAAATATCAGAGAGATAATGTGAGTTTTTCGGAAAGCGCGTATAATCAAATGCTCAATTACAACTGGCGCGGAAATGTCCGCGAACTCCAACACGTCATTGAAAGAGCCGTTTTGCTTAGTAAAGACGGAAGAATCAGTCAACTCAATATCCCGAAGAATCTGGAAAACGCGATTACTCTGGAAAATCTGCCGAATAAGGCAAATATCAGTGTCGAATCGCCGACTTCGTTTTTCGGAAACGGAAACGGTTCAACTTTACTTAGCAATTTATCGGGTGATGAATTGTTCGAGCAAATCGGTAAATTTATCGTCGAAAATCTGCCTGAACCAAAGGAAGGCGAAGATCAAAAAGATGTTTTTAACGAATTGGAAAACGTCGTTGTTATGGCGGCTTTGAAACGCACAAACGGCAACAAACAAGCTGCGGCAAACCTTTTGGGTTTATATCGCCCGCGTTTATACGGGATGATCAAACGACATAATTTGAAAGGAAAAGTATAAAAAAAACGTCCGCTCAAATAAATGAAAGGACGTTTTTCTTATCTGATTAAAAACATAATTAATTCGGCTTCGCGGGCGCAGTAATATTTATATCAACATCTGTATCGGGTTTACCCGATTTATTTAAAAACCCGCTGTAAAATAATGCACCGGCAATAATTGCGACGATGATTAAAATAGTCATAGCCCAAATTAAATTGTTTCCTGTGCTGTTTCCTTCTTCCATATTTTTCTCCAGTTCAAATAAAATAATTTTAGATACTTCGGAAATTCAAGATAGCAAATTGAGTGCCAAAAAATTAAGTGTTGTAAAAAAAGAATTTAATAGGCAGATTGAAAAAATTAAATATTAGTTTGAGATATTTTGTAATAAAACAAGACAGTAATTTTAATCTAACAGTAAGAATATTGGTTTAAAAATAAAGAACATTGCTTGTATGTTATTGAGATTACTTACATAAGTTGAAAATAAACTCAAAATTCTTGAATCTGGCATAAGTATTGCTTAAATCTTTAGGTTTAATTGATTTATCCGGATTGATTTTTTATAAATGGTGCAAAGATCGTGTCGAAAATAAGAAAATCTTCGATAAAAAGAAAAACAACTGCTTTTCCATTTTTAATTTTAGCGGTTTTAATAATGCTGACTATCGGCATTACATATAATTTCTATCAAAGCTCGAGAAACAAAGATTTTGTCAGATTTAACAACGAAGTTACGCGAGTTCAAGCATCTTTTGAAAATAGACTAAACCTATATATTTCATTACTTAAAGGCGGACGCGGATTTGTCGAATCAGTCGGCAAAATAGATAGAAAAAGTTTTTCCAATTATGTCAAAAGTCTGGAAATTGACAAAAATTATTCCGGCATTCAGGGAATCGGCTATACCAAAATAATTTTGCCGGAAGAGCGGGAAGATTTCATAAATAAGATGAAATCCGAAAGTTATCAAAATTTTAAAATGTTTCCCGAAGGCACAAGAGATATTTATCAGGCAATTATTTATCTCGAACCGCTCGATGAACGTAACCGGGAAGCCATCGGCTATGATATGTCAACCGAAGAAAAAAGACGCGAAGCCCTGGACCGCGCCAGAGATTCGGGAAAAGCGTCGGCAACGGCAAAAGTTACGCTCCTTCAAGAAATCATTCAAGATAAGCAATTAGGGTTTTTAATTTATTTTCCGGTTTATAAAAACGGATTAATGCCGGCTTCTGTTGAAGAAAGAAGAAAAAATCTCGACGGATTTATTTACAGTCCGTTCAGAGCCGGAAACTTTCTCAAGGAAATTCAAAATAGCGCTTCGTCAAATAATATCGGCATTGCAATTTATGACGGCGAGATAAATCCTGAAAATTTGATGGCGCAAAGCTCGAAAATCGAGTTTCCGCAATTAACCAGCAGAATTGTTGAAAATCAGGTTGCCGCGACCGAGTTTGATGCAACATACAACACCGAAAGCGATTTGGAAGTCGCCGGCAGAAATTGGACAATTAAATATTATGCACTTCCGTCTTTCAATGAACAATCGAGCCTCGGCTGGACACCGTTTATTTTTTTCAGCGGAATAGCCTTCAGCTTTCTGCTTTTCGGTATGACCTACTGGGAAGCCTCGGCGCGTTCAAAATTAGAATCAACCGCCGCCGTGCTTTTTGAATTGGAAAAACAAAAACAGGAATTGCTCGAAAAAGAACAAAAAGCAAGAGTCGTCGCCGAACGGGCAAATGCCACAAAAGATGAATTTATCTCCGTTGTTTCCCACGAGTTGAGAACACCTTTAAATGCCATTGCGGGTTGGACCAGAATCCTTAAAACCGACACTTTATCCGAAAATACAAAAGATTTAGCCCTTTCAAAAATCGAGAAAAATATCCGCACACAGACAAAATTGGTTGAAGAACTGCTCGATTATTCACAAATTCTCGCCGGAAACAGCACGTTTGCAAACAATGAACTCGATTTTTCAAGCATTATCGAAAACTCTTTTGAAGAAATCCGGCGGCGGGCAATTGATAAAGACATCCGGCTTGTTAAAGATAACCGGTTAAACGGTCAGATTGTCATCGGAGATGAAGAAAAACTCTTAATTGCCGTTCAGAATCTTTTGGAAAATGCCGTTAAATTTACGGAATCGGGCGGAAAAGTCGAGGTTATCGCCCTGGAAAATGAAGGAAGTATTAAGGTATTGGTCAAGGACACCGGCAGAGGAATCGGGGCTGAATTTTTACCGTATATTTTTGATCGGTTCAGACAAGCGGATACTTCGATCACAAGAACTATCGGCGGTTTGGGTTTGGGACTGACAATCTCGAATCAAATCATCAAACTTCATGACGGTTCGATCATCGCGAGTAGCGAAGGCGCGGGAAAAGGTGCGGTCTTTACAATAAATTTACCTTGCAAAAAGAAATAAACACTTTATGTATCAATTTAGTTCATTGATACAAACTCTGAATAAGTATTCGATAAATTAAAAAAAACCTGTAAACCCTTGGGTTTACAGGTTTTTTTACATCTTTGGTGCGGTGGCACGCTTATTGCTTCCTTATATATCAGCAGTGACGCAAGACCTTAAACGCTCTCCAAATAAATGTCTTGCGATAGGGAGAAAAACAATGAAAAAACAATTATTAAAATTTTTTATATTAAATTTATTCGTCGCTTTTTTAGGAACGGCGTTGACCATCCAAGCTCAAAACCGTCCGTATCGTGTAAGCGATAATCAAGTAAAAATTACTCTGACCAGTATCGAAGCGAGAACCGATGTCTTTAGACGCGAATTGGACAGTGCGCTGAATAATAATCGCCAGATCAATTCCGACAGAAAAGACGATATGATGAGGTTCGTGACCGAATTTGAAAATTCGACCGATTCTTTAAAACAAAGATTCGATGCCGGAAGATCGGTTACAAATGATGTAACTGATGTTTTGACCAGAGCGGCAAGCATTGATCAATTTATCAAAAACAACCGTTTGAATGTAAGAACGAGAACCTATTGGAATAATGTCGCCGCCGATTTGGATAAACTTCAAGGTTATTACAGAATGTCAGGAAATTGGAGAACAACGCCGGTTTCCAATACGGGTCAAATGCCTTATCGGGTTTCGGATAATGAAGTTCAGCTTCTTTTGTCAAATATCGAAACCGATACCGATCTTTACAGACGTTCACTCGATCAGGCATTGAACAGAAACCGCAATAACCGCACGATTAACCGCGATCAGGTGCTTGACTATGTTACCGAATTTGAAAATTCGACCGATCAATTGAAAGAAAGATTTGACAATAAAAGATCAGTCAGCCGTGATGTTCAGGAAGTCTTAAGCCGTGCCGCGGTTATTGACGGTTTTATGAAAGACAATCGTTTGAATCAAGCAACCGAAAGAAACTGGACGAGTCTTAAATCAAAACTCGATACTTTATCGAATTATTATAATGTGGCGTGGAACTGGACAAATCCGACCGGAAATCCGGGAAATAATACGGGTGGAACATATAATGTATCCGATCAAATTGTCAGAACGACCATTGCCAACATTGAAGCGAGAACAAACATTTTCAAACGCCAATTGACGACATCATTAAATACCGGTGTTCTAAAAAATACACGAAGTCAGACTGACGTGATCGGTTATGTTTCGGAATTTGAAACGGCGACTAATAGATTAAAGCAAAATTTTGCCGCCCGTCGTTCGACTTCAAATGATGTCGAAGAAGTTTTAAACCGCGCTTATTACATTGAAGGTTTTATGCGGGATTACCGCTTTCAGCAAACTACCGAAAGAGAATGGCGTTTGATCCGCACGGATCTGGAAAAATTAAGCAATTATTACAGCGTTAATTTTGATTTTGACAATCGTCAGCCGACCAATACCTTTGACGCAAATTTGACGGGAACTTACCGCTTAAATTTAAGTCAGAGCGATAATGTCGCTTCGGTTGTCGGAAATTCGACCAGAACCTATCCGGCAAATCAGCGCGAGAGAATCGGCAGAAATCTCGAAAACCGGCTGAAATCACCGGATCTGCTGGCGATTGAAAAACGAAACAATCAGGTAACGATTGCTTCGTCAAATTCGCCGCAGATTTCGTTTGAAGCCGACGGCGTTGCCCGAACTGAAAGTATGCCGAACGGACGAAGTGTAAAAATTACGGCAAATTCAACCTACGACGGCGTTTCGTTAAATTACGAAGGCGACCGGATTAATGATTTTTACGTTAATTTTATGCCGGTTAATAATCAATTAAGAGTTATTCGCCGTGTTTATCTGGAAAACAAAAATGAAACGATCACGGTGGCAAGCGTTTACGACAAAGTAAATCAATCCGCACAGTGGTCAATGGTGGGTAGCGGAAATACGACGGGAGATAATTCGTATGAAGATTTTGTCGTGCCGAATAATACGCCTTTAACGGCGACTCTGAATACGCCGATCTCGACTCGGGCGAGTCAGAACGGCGACAGATTTACGCTGACCGTAAATTCGCCTTCGCAGTATAACGGAGCGACGATTGAAGGTCGCGTGGCTTCAGCCGAACGGTCGGGACGCGTTTCGGGCAGAGCGAATCTATCCTTGGAATTTGACACGATTCGCCTTCAAAACGGCAGCACCTATCGTTTTGCAGGAATCGTAGATAAGGTGAGAATGCCGAACGGCAACGAAATTGCCGTTAATAATGAAGGAACGGTCAGAGACGGAAGCCAGACAACGAAAACCGTGACGCGAGCCGGAATCGGCGCGGCAATCGGTGCGATCATCGGTGCCATTGCCGGCGGCGGACAAGGTGCGGCAATCGGTGCGGCAGTCGGTGCGGGCGCAGGTGCGGGAACGGTAGTTCTGCAAGGGCGCGACGACATCGATCTGGAACAGGGAACTGAATTTACTTTAACGGCAACTGCGCCGAACACGACCGCTAATAATCGTTAAATTAAATTTAAGTCACAAATTAAAAGAGAGAGTTTTTTCAGCTCTCTCTTTTTTTTGCTGAAGTGATACGAAAGTTGTGTTCGGATTTAATGCATTTGTTTTACCTAAATTAAGAAAAAGCCCGTAAATATATATGTTTTAAGTAAAAATCTATGGCACGATTATTGTGTTAATTAAACGGAGATTAAGTAAGTCTTTGGAGATTAAAGGAATGAATACAAGTGCTAAAAAACATATTGAACAAAAAGATACGACAAATATTAAGCGACAAGGATGGGATGCGGATGAACTTATTGATGAAAGCGTAAATAAAGATTCGGATGACACCGTCAGAGAAATGTTGCGCGGCGACGAAACAAAGGGAAATCCTGACGAACGCGATAATGCCGGAAGTCCCAAGTCCGAAGACACACCCCACGGACGCGAAGAAACAAAAAACGAATAAACAGGAGAAATAAGATGTTGGATAATAAACTGGAACAAGACGAAGCGCAGAGAACTGCAAATTATGAAGCGATAAAAACAAACGTCAAATCGGAAGTCGGCGGCGAAATCGTTGCGGTAGCCGAGCGACCGACACGCCATAATGCCGCGACAATTGATAATATCGCCGGCGATATGCGGCAAAAAGCCGTTAGTGAAGTTGTCGAAACCGAAAAAGAGGTCGAACTCGGCAGATCGCTCGCCCGCGTTTCTCAAGTAATTGATTACATTTTCTTTATTGTTTACGGGCTGTTAGCGATTCGATTGATGCTTGCGCTGTTTGCGGCAAGAAGCAGTGCCGATTTCGTGCAGTTTATTCGCACGATTACCGATCCTTTTTACGCACCCTTCAAAGGGATTGTATCAAGTCCGACGGTTGAAGGCGGCTATACTCTGGCTTTGCCGATCATTGTTGCACTGGTTGTTTATATGCTTGTGCATTTTGCGATCAACGGATTATTGAGAATTTTTGTTCACCGGAAAACAACTGTGTGATAAGATAAATTTCACACAAACTTTATTCAGTGGTTGTTTTTAACGGAATTTTAATTCCACGGAGAAAAATTTATGACTATTTTGTGGCAATTAATCGTCGGATTGATTATCGGTGCTCTTGCCAGATTGCTTT
>JBBRVS010000075.1:0-22943 GCA_038246645.1 Pyrinomonadales bacterium | reverse complement strand
GGTCGAGAGTTCCCAGTTGGAAGGATAGCGGGAATTTGAAACCGGCGTGGAATCGGTGTGACCTTCGATGCGGATATTTACTTCGGAATCCTTGACGTTTTCGGCAATCGAGCCGATGACTTCTTCAACTTCCCGGCTGATAACGGCATCGCCGGGCGCGAAAAATCCGGCTTCGGATAATGAAACGATAAATCCGCGCGAAGTTTGCCGCATTTTTGTTTTGCTGATCAAAACCGGATTTGCCGTTAATTTTTCCTCGAACTTATTTGTTTTGTCTTCCAAAGCATTATTTTCCGGCAAAATGCCGTCGCCGCCGGAATTTACAGCGGAAAAACTGTCAGCGATCGCTTTAGCGCGTTCGTGATCGCTCGCCGCATACATAACGATAAAAAGTGCCAGCAGAAGCGTGACCAAATCGGCATATGAAAGCAACCAGCGGTCGCGGTGCTGACCTTCGCCTTCATTTGAATTTTGTCGTTTTCTGCTTCGCAACATTCGGATTTTGGATTTTGGATTTTGGATTTTGGATTGTTTGGTCTTTGATCTTTGAAAATTTTTCTGCTTTTGAACATTTCTCCGGTTAAGCAAGCGGTCTTTGACCGCGATTTGCCTGGACAAAGTTGTCGCGGTCAAAGACCGCTTGCTTAACCTATCAAAAAAATTACTTGACTTAACGTGTCAAAAGGTTACTTGCTTAAACTGTCAATTATTTAATGGATTTTTCAATTTTGCCTGATTTCAGACCAATCTAAAATCCAAAATCGCTCTAGTTCATCATATTAAATTGATTGATGATCGCCCTTGGCGTTTCCTTGGTTTGCAGAGCGAGAATGACGGCGGCGATTTCTTCGCGGCGTTTCATTTTTGCTTCGTGGCGCGATTTTATGCGCGAGGCGAGCGGGAAAAACAAAAGATTAGCCAGACCGATGCCGTAAATCGTGGCGACAAAGGCGGTTGCAATGCCGATGCCGAGCGCTTCCGGTTTATCCAAAACGCGCAGAACACCGATCAGACCGAGAACCGCGCCTAAAATTCCGAAGGTCGGAGCAAAACCGCCCGCCGCTTCAAAAGTTGCCGCGTCTTCCAAACCGTTTTCGTCTTCCGCGTCGAGCCGGCGCGTTAAAATCTCTTTGATCTGCTGTTTTTCGGCGCGTTCGGCAACCAGCAGTAAACCCTGCGAGATCAGCGGATCGTCGCAGTTTTCGGCAAAACTCTCATACGCTTTGACACCGCTTTTTTGCGCCGAACGCGACAGCCAGGCAAGCCGCGCCAAATCCATTTTGTGCGTTTCTTCTTCTTCATCCCGAAAGCGAAGTTTCCAGATCGCTTGCAACGCGTTTTTGATGCCGACTCCGCCGCGCCGGACAATAACCGCGCCGAGCGTTCCGCCGCCGACGATCAGAGCCGCCGTCGGATGCCACAAAAAGCCGAGATTTAAACCTTCGAACCACGCGCCCGCCACAATGGCGGTCAAACCGATCAAAACGCCGAGCCAGATTGTCCAGTCAATTCGTTTTTTCATTTTTGTTGATCGCGCTTGAGAAGTGCCGAAAGATTTTCCAGGGCGTTTTGTCCGATTTCATCAACCGCCGCCTCAGCCGCCTGATTTGCGGCTTCGATTTCGGCAAAAACCTCGTAACGATGCACCGAAGTTTCACGCGGCGCATTGATTCCGAGCCTGACACCTTCGCCGCTGACCGATAAAATCTCGATAACAATTTCATTTCCGATAACAATTTTTTCACCGACGCGGCGTGATAAGACCAACATAATTTCGATTTTGGATTTTAGATTTTGGATTTTGGATTTTCTGTTCGTTAAAAGTAAAATTTTAACAGTTAGAACATTCCGTAAAAAGTCTTTTACTCAAGACTTATGACTTATGACTTATGACTCAAAGTCGGCAAGGTTTCCGCCAGATTATAGCGGCTTTCGGTTAAAACGACCTGGGCGGCTTTTTGAGTTTTTGAATTAACGAAGATCGGCGCACGCAAGTTAATCGTCGTTTTCTGCCAATCGGAAGAAATTTTGACGATTGCCAGGGTTTGCAGTTCGGTTTCGCTTAATTCCTGCGGAATATTCGGCGCGTAATCCGGAAAAACCGCGTGCGGATTTACGACGATAAACCGATTTTTTTCATCATCCAGCGAAGCCAGCCAGCAAAACGGCTGATATTCATCCATCGGAATCAAAACCGCCCGGCGCATTTTCGGCAAACCGATTAACCCTTCGGTAAAATTTAATACTTCAGCTTCCTGATATTCGTGTTCCATATTTTTTATTGAAATGTTAGGCATGTTTTTTTAGATTTTAGATTTTAGATTTTAGATTTTAGATTTTAGATTCAAGATTTAAGATTCAAGATTCAAGATTCAAGATTCAAGATTCACTACCTTCAATATTGAATTTTAAATCTCGAATTTATAAATTATTAGAGAAAATCAAACAACGAACGACGACCGTTGGCGACGACTTGCAGCGTGGCATCGAGAGCCTTTTGAGTTTCGTTTAATTCGACGACCGTTTCGACAAAATCCGCGTTTTCGATTTCACCGGCGCGGGAGTCGAGCGATAAAAAGTCGTTTGACAATCTTTCGTTGGAAAGTTCCGTAATATTCATATTTGCGCCGATTCTGGAATGTGCGATTCCGGCTAAATCTGAATAAATGCTTAAACGGCTGAATGTATTTTCGAGCGTCGTGCGGTCGGCGGTTTCGTCGCCCGTTCCGCGAAGTGCCGCGATTGCAGTATTTAAATCGGTAAAAATATCGGAATCGGCATCGCCGAAAACAGTTTCGGCAGTTACGCCGACGGCGATTGCATTTGCGCCCGGTTCGATTTGAATATATTGTGCGTTGGCGGGAATTGCCGCCGGCGCGGCGGTTGACGGATCGAACGGCGGCGCGTTTTGACGGCTTCCGCCGAACAGATATTCGCCGTTATATTGTGAATTCGCGGTGTTTAAAACCCGTTCGCGCAAAGATTCGAGTTCGGTCGCAATCGTATTTTTCGCCTGCTGGGTTGCCGTTCCGCTCAAGCCTTGCGTCACCAGCGTTTTCACGCGGTCTAAAATATTCTCATAACTTCCCAGAGTCGTATCCGCCGCCGTCAATTTTTGATTGGCGGTTTGAGCGTTTCGCTGAAATTGCTCAATTGCCTTTTGCGAAATTCGAATATTTATCACGGCTTCCGCGCCGCTCGGATCATCCGACGGACGATTGATCCGTTTTCCGCTGGCGAGGCGTTCCTGCAAAACGCTGATTTGGCTGCGCTGCGCGTTGATGCGCTTTGTAAAAGTTGAATTGGTGTTGCTGTCGGAAACTCGAAAAGACATAAGTTTTTTATTGGTAATTTCAGATTTCAGATTCTTAATTTCTTAAATTTGAAATTTGAAATTTGAAATTAAAAAGAATTTTTATCCGGCGAGTGAAAGAATGGTCTGCGTCATCTCGTCGGCGACCTTTAGAAACCGGGCGGCGGCTTCGAAGGCTTTTTGATACTGCATTAAATTTATCGCTTCTTCATCGAGCGAAACGCCGGAAATCGAATCACGCTGGGCAATTGCCTGCGCTAAAATCACGCCCTGAGTTTGCAAACCGTTTTCGGCACTGCGAACCTGTTCGCCCTCTTCGGAGATCATCGAACCGAAGATCGAATTAAATGAACCGCTGCGACTGCCGACCGTGTTATTGGAATCGGTCAAAAGACCGGCGATTTCGCCCGCAACCGTTCCGCTTTGTCCGGGCTGCGGCAAAGGTGAAGCGACGACCAGTCGCGGATCATTTACAATCGCGGCATTGATCGAAATATTTGCTGCCGTTACCGGCTGGCTCGCGTCAAAGAAATTCACGCCCGCATTGCCGTTTAAATCCGTGCCGGAAGTATGCAAAGCGTTGACCCGATCAACGACAGCCGCCGCCAACCCGTCTAAAGAATCAATTTCGGAGGTTATAAATGAAACTGCCTCCTGAAATCCGCGCAGTTTTCCTTCATTAAAAACTGCCGGCTCGCCGCCGAACGTAATCGTTGAAAGACCGAGCGGCGGGGTTGTCTGAACTTGAAGTTTAACCGTTTGATCGCTGGAAACAAGTGTGCGACCATCGCCAATGGTCAATGAAATCGTTCCGTCTCCGTTATCAGTCGGGCGGGCGCCGGTTAATTCCGAAAGAGTAGTCGCCAATTCACTTCGCTGATCGCGTAGCGCGGAAGCGTTATTTCCGGTTCCTTCGTTTACCCGGATTTGCTTATTCAGTTCGGCGATTTGGCTGCTGAGCGTATTTACCTGATCAACCGTCGTGCGGATTTGGCTATCGGTTCCGCTGCGAATATCGTCCAGACGATTGCGCGTTGATTGAAAAGCCGTGGTTAAATTCGCCGTTTTCTGCGCGACAATCGAGCGCAGCGGAACTGAATTCGGGTTGGCTTCGAGATCACGAAACGAACCGAAAAACCCACTCAGGGCATTATTTAAACCGCCGTTTTCGCTTCCCTGCAAAGCGGTTTCAACCGGAGAAAGAGCATCGCGCCGGGCGGTCAGCCGTCCGGCAATTCCGGTTTCGGTTTGGATTCTCGATTCGATAAATCGGTCGCGGTAAGATTGCACGCCTTCGATTGTAACGCCTGTTCCGATTGAATAACGGCTTTGATTTTGCGGCGCACTTTCACTCAAAACTACGCGCTGGCGTGAATATCCGGGCGTATTGACATTGGCGATATTTTGTCCCGTAACGCTGATGCCGAGTTGATTGGCATTTAATGCGCGGCGACCTATTTCTAAAGGTGAAAAATTTATGCTCATCGCATTGTTCCTTCCGCGTATTTCAAAACGGGTTTGTTGTAAGTCGTCGGCGGAAGACCGCACATTTGAATGCAGGCAGTTGCAAATGACGAACCGCCGAGCGCCAGGCTCGAAGCGCGTCCGGCTGTTTTTTGGAAAGCCTTTGCCGATTGCAGCAAATCTTTGGCAGATTTTTCAAAAGAAGCGCGGGCTTCGCTGTTAAGCGGGATTTTTTCGGGTTGCCCCGCACGAATTTCGGCAAACGCGGTTAAAGCAGAAGTGATTTCAAGCAGGCGCGAGCGCATCGTTAAAAGTTCTTTTTCGCCCGCTTTGGTAAGTATTTCGACGGCGTGCGGTTCACCGCGCATCATTACCGCCGAAAGCTGATTGGTCGCGCTTTCGAGCCGCGTGTAAGCGGATGTTTGTTCGCTCATTAAATTCGCAACTTTTCTGATTAAATCATCCTGCATAATTTTTTTTTTGAAGAGTACCGCCGGTGTCTCGCCGGCTGTCTTGGTGGCATCTTGCCGCCAATCTTCAAACTCGAAATTCTTGAGTTTAAACCGAAATCTGAATGCGATACGCATTCAGGACAGCCGCCGGGACGGACGGCGTTACCTTCCAATTTCGTCTTTCATAATCGCGGCGGCAATTTCTTCGCTTGACGGATTATATTCGCCTGCCGCAATTTGAATTTTCAAATCTTCTACTTTGCCTTCGCGCACGTCGGGAAATTGTTTGACTTGTTCGATCAATTTTCCGAACTCCGAAGCTTTTGGCGAAAGTTCCAATTTGTCTTCGCCGATCTTGACTTTATTTTCGACTGTCGGCGAATTGTTTTTGCCAACTTGATAAAGATCGTTTTGCCGATTCAAGCGAATCGCGTCCATATCGTTTATTTTGTTAATGTTTATCTTACTCATCGTGAATACTCCCGAAAAATAGTTTCTGCCTTTCTACCTTTCGGCAGTTTTCGGCAAAACATTAGACAAAAACTTGAGCGGGTCAATCGGCTTGCCGTTTTCCCTTAATTCAAAATGAAGATGCGGTCCGGTTGATTTCCCGGTCGAACCCGCCTTGGCGATCAATTCGCCGCCCGCCACGAGCTGTCCTTTTTCGACTAATAATTTATCACAATGAGCGTAAAAAGTTTCGCGCCCGTCCGCGTGTTCAATTATCACGACGTTGCCGTAACCGCCGCGTTTTCCGGCAAATGTCACAACTCCGTCAGCCGCCGAATTGATCGGCGTGCCGCGCGGCACGGCAATATCAACTCCGCCGTGAAACTTCGTCTTTTTATCAATCGGATGAAAACGACTTCCGAAGTCCGAAGAAACCCGCCCGCTCAGAGGCATTTCATATTCGACTGGGTTTGAAGAATTTAGCGGATTTACCACCATTTTATTGAGCGAAACACTTTCAGGCGCGATGCGCGGTCGGGTCGAATCCCGGATTTTTCCGTCAAGCATCGCATTTTCCAGCGGTTCCGCCGATTTATCATTCGCAATCTGGTCGGCATAAGTTGAAACAACCTCGAAATCATTGACGTTTCCGGTAAAACTCGAAAAATCGTTATTTCCTTTAATGTCTTTAATTGCCGCCATCGCATCAGAAAAACTGTTTTTTTTCAGCGAATTTTCCTTCGCATCAGTTATGCCGAATTTCTGCATAATCATATCCGCCAGCCCGACTCCGCCGGATTCCGCCATCGTTTTGGCAAGCTGTTCGGAAAACATCTGTTTTGCCAGACCGCTGCCGCCGTCGCTGCCGAAGAGCGCATCTTCATCGGGTTCGCTCGAAGACAGCGCGGAAGTCAGCTGCGTCAGCATAATTGCTTCAAACTGCTTCGCCGCCGCTTGCAATTCTTCATTTGAAGATTTTTTCGTCAGCGAATTACTATTTACGGAATTTTGGAGAGCGGAGATATTCATAAACAATTTTAATCGGAAAACAACTTTTCGCTATTAACTTTTAGTTGTTCGTTAATTTTCAGATAAATATCTGATTAAACAGCGAATAGTTAATAGTGAATAACGTACAGTTTTCTAAACAAATTCTATTGACCTTAAAACAATCGCAAATTGCAAATTGCAAATTTCTTTACTGCATTTCCAGATCTGCATTCATCGCGCCGGCGGATTTGATCGCCTGCAAAATGCTGATAATATCGCGGGCGGAAACGCCCAGAGCGCGAAGACCGCGCACGACTTCATCCACGGTCGCGCCGTCCGGCAAGACGACCGATTCGGGTTTCTTTTCTTTGACTTCGACCGTAGTTTGCGGCACGACCTCGGTTTCGCCGGTTCTCGATAAAATATTCGGCTGCGATACTTCATATTCCGTGCCGATGCGAACGGTTACGCCGCCCTGCGAAATCGCGACCGAAGCCAGACGCACTTCGCGTCCCATAATTATCGTTCCGGTTCGTTCATTGATGATGATTTTCGCAATTTTTTCGGGCGTTAAGCGCAGGTTTTCCATTTCGGCGATAAAACCGACGCGGTTATCCGCGAAACTTTCGGGAAGTTTGACCTCGATATTGCGCCCGTCAACCGCCCGCGAAGTTCCCGCGCCGAATTTAGCGTTAATAACTTGATTGAGCTTGGCGGCGGTCGAAAAATCGTCGTTTCGTAAGATCAGATTCAATTGATTATTTGCCGCAAGTTCCATCGGCACAACGCGTTCGACGGTCGCTCCGTTCGGCAGTCTGCCGACCGTCGGATGATTTATTTCAACGGAGTTTCCCTTGTTACCGGCAGAAATTCCGCCGATTGAAACCGAACCTTGCGCGATGGCATAAATCTGCCCGTCAACGCCTTTGAGCGGCGTTAAGATCAGTGTTCCGCCCTGCAAACTCTTGGCATCACCGATTGAAGAAACGGTTACGTCAATCTTCATTCCCTGCCGCACGAACGGCGGCAAGCTTGCCGTAACTAAAACGGTGGCAATGTTTTCGGGTTTCAGACCGCTTGCTTCGGTCGAAATTCCCATTCGTTCGAGAAGATTTTGCAAAGTTTGCCGCGCATAAATATTTTGCTGAACGCGGTCGCCCGTTTTATTCAAACCGACTACCAGACCGTAACCGACCAGTTGATTTGAACGAACGCCTTCGATGTCCGCCAAATCCTTGACGCGCACACTTAGCGCGTCGTCGGTTTGTTGACACACAATTGACAGCGGAAAAATTGTTAAAAGCAAGAACAACAAAGGCAAAACCCCCCGCGAGGTTTTGCCGTAAAGTTTCGTTTTTATTTTATTAAGCAGCATTTATCGGTATTTTGATAATTTTCAAAAACCCATAAAAGCAATTTTTGAAAATCTTAAAAAGGAGAAATTTTATCAAACAACCGGAACAACCAGCCCGGTGCATTATCCTTACTTGCAACTCCCTTGCCATTAAATTCGACGCGCAGATCGCCGATGGCAACGGTCTGAATCGAATTGTCGGAATTCAGGTCAGTCTGGCGGACGATTCCCGTGACGGCAACCTGTTCGGTTTCTTTATTTATCTTGACGAGTTTGAGAGCCTCGATTCTGAGATCACCGTTCGGCAAAACTTCGACGACGCGCGCCGTAATCCGTGCGCGGACATCGCTGTTGCGCTGCGTCGAGCCGTTGCCTTCATAATTTCTTTTGCCGAGTGCGCCGACAATCGTTCCCGCGATTGCCGCACCCGGAACGGGCAGAACGCCCGCAATTGTTCCGATGCCGCCGACCGCGCCCGAATCACGATTGCGTTTTGCACCCGATGTAACCTCGGCTTCGCTGCTTTCGACAATATCAACAAAAACCAGATCGCCGACGCGCCGCGCCTTAAAATCAGCGAGCAGATTGCCGTTGACAGAGTTGTCCGTAAAAAGCGAACCGTTCGCCGGTTTTTGCGGCTCGGGCGCGATAACCTGCGGCGCGGTTTCTTCGATCTTGACGACGGTCAGTTCCGGCTGACTTGTTTTCTTTTTCTTTTTTTTGTCCTGCGCCGAAACGCCCGACAAAAGCGAAATTGTTAAAAGCAAAACTGTAAATAGTTTGAGTTTCATAATTTTCATTCGAATTAAAAGAAGACTTTTACCAAGCCTTCGTCAATGACGGTTGCTTGAATAATCGCATTTGATTGCGAATTTTTAACATTGATGCGGTCGCCGATTTTCCCCGAAGCCCGCGCTTCGCCGTTGACGATGATCTGCATTTTGCCGGATTGCCCGACGATTCTGACCAAATCGCCCGATTTGATGACGACCGCAGCGGCAAAAGAATCGGTCGTAATTTCCGCACCGTTCGCTAAATTTTTGATCAAATAAATCCCGCGCAATTTTTCCGCATCGCGCAGATAATTTGATAAAGATTTTTCCAAACGTCGTTTTTCAAGTCTGACATCGTTTTGCGTCAATTTGGAATTGACCGTCAAATCATGGTCGGCAACCAGAATTTCGGCAACCGCTTCGAGTTCGATATTGACCGAAAAACGGCGAAACAATTTATCATTTACGCGAAGTTCGACCGGCAAGGAAAACGGTGCGAACGGATTGGTGATATTTACAAGACTTGTCCGAATTTCGACATTTCCGACCGGTGTATCAATCTTTTCCGGCAGATCGAGCCGGATTATTTTCAGTTCGATCCGGCTTTCGGCAAATTGCGCGAAAATCGCTTTTTCAACCGTTTCGCGAATCAGATTTTGCTCAATCTGCTGTCCGATTCGTTGAATGCGAACGATCGGCGGCGAATTAAGGAGAAAATCTTTTGCCGAAAATCCGGCGGCGTTGATCGCTAAATTGATTCGCTGACGCGGAATTTCCCGCGTCAAACCGATATTCGGCGCGTAGCCGAGCGAGATTTTTCTTATAATTTCGGCATTTTTGCCCGAAATTTCAGCAATATCGCCGAGCGTGATGATTTCGTTTGTTACTCTCGCTTCGGCGGAAATCGTTACTCTCGTTTGCGCCGCGATATTTATGGAAAAAAGAAATAATAAACCACAGATAAACACGGATGGACACAGATTTTTTAAAGATTTTGGGATGATTATTTTTCGTGAGAAACTAGAATCTTGTAGAAAATTAAAAACCTGCAAAATTTTATTATTTATCTTATTATCTGTGTTCATCTGTGTTCATCTGTGGATAAATTTTTCTTAATTTACCGCCTGATTGATCGTTCCGAGCATTCTGTCGGCGGTTGAAATTACTTTGGAATTCGTTTCATACATTCTCTGCGCCGAGATCATATTAACGAGTTCTTCGACGACATTGACGTTTGAACCTTCAACCATTCCCTGTCCGAGCCGACCGATTCCGTTGGCATCCGGTTGACCGACGTTTGCCTGTCCCGATGCGCCCGTTTCTTTGTAAAGATTGCGTCCGAGTGCTTCAAGTCCAGCCGGGTTGGCGAAGATCGCCAGTTGAATTTGTCCGATCGTCTGCGCGTTTGATTGTCCGGGCATCGTTACCGAAACCGTTCCGTCGGTTCCGACAGTGAACGAAGTCGCTTCGGTCGGAACACTGATGGCGGGTTCGAGGAATTCGCCCGACGCGGTCACGATCTGTCCTTGATTATTCAGATGAAACGAACCGTTGCGCGTAAAAGCCAGATCGCCGTTTGACTGGCGAACCTGAAAAAAACCGCTGCCTTCGATCACCATATCGAGCGGATTTCCCGTTTCCTTATATTCGCCCTGCATAAAAAGGCGCTCGGTCGCCACGGCGCGTGCGCCCATTCCGATCTGCAAACCGACCGGCAAATTCGTCGAAGCATTCGAAGCTCCGCCCGCCGAACGCATATTTTGGTACATCAAATCCTGAAATTCGATGCGCGTCCGCTTAAATCCATTGGTTGAAGCGTTTGCCAGATTGTTGGCGATGTTATCCACATTTTGCTGCTGAACCTGCATTCCGGTCGCAGCCGTTAATAAAGCTCTACTTGGCATAATTATTTTGTCCTTTGTCCTTTGTCCTTTGTCCTTCGTTTTTGTTTTGGCAAATGACGAAGGACTAAGGACTAAGGACGATTTTAAATTTTCCCGATTTCTCCCGCGATTTTTCGTCCCAGATCATTCATCAAAAGCGTGACCGATTTTTGGATTGATTCGAATTCGCGGTTATTGTTGATCATCGAAACCATTTCCTGAATCGAATTGATGTTCGAACCTTCCAATGAACCTTGATGAATTCTTGAATTTGTTGCTTGCAAAGGCTGTTCGTTGCCCGTTTCCATAAAAAGCGAATCGCCTTCTTTTTGAAGCGCGGCTGCCGGGTTTTCAAAGCGTACGAGCTTTAATTTATCGAAGTTTTCGCCGCCCACCGCCAAACTTCCGTCCGCGCCGATGGAAAGTTCGCCGCCCGGCGGAACGGTGATCGCACCGCGGTCGCCGACGACCAGATCGCCGTTTTTGGTCACGAGCTGCCCATTGGCATCAAGCGTCAGATTTCCCGCCCGCGTGTAGCGCGTGCCGCGATCCGTTTGGATCTGCAAAAACGCATCGCCTTCGATTGCCACATCCAGATCGCGTCCGGTCTGACTGATATTTCCGGCGGAAAAATCAGTCTTGCCGGAAGTCATCACACCGGCAACCAGATTTTGCTTGCTCGATTCGCCTTTCAAATCGGCTTCGATCGTACTGTAGAGCAGGCGTTCGGCTTTGTATCCGGTCGTCATCGCGTTGGCAATATTATTTGCCTGTGTGTCGAGCGTTCGCTGCCGCGCCCGCATTCCGAGGAATGAAGAGTAAAGTCCGTTATTCATAAATTTTAGTACCGCCAGCGTCCCGCTGGCTGTCGTGAGTGCGTCTCGCGCTCACGATATTTAAGACACGCCAGCGGGATGCTGGCGGTACAGCCGCCGGGACGGCGGCGTTACGTTTTAAATTTTGCCGTACCGCGCCTGAGACTCATAATCAATTCGACTTCGCCCGTGAACATTCCGAGGGTGTTTGAGATTGTTTCCGCATCTTGCCCGCGTGAGGCTAGAGCCAAAACTCTATGGCGGCGTTCGGTTATATTCGATTCGGGCGGTTTCGGCGTTAAAACTTCCTGACTCAAAATATCACTTTTGACTTTTTCCGGTTTGCGGATTCTGGCTTCGAGCCAGGCGATTCGTCGCGCCTGATCGGTGGCGCGAAACTTGCCGTCTTCAAGTTGATCCCGGCTTTCTTCAAAACCATTTTCAAGCTCGGCGATGCGGTTGATTAATGTTTTCATCAATCTGCGGTTTTTCCTCAAATTTGCCAAACAAACCATCGAAAAAACGAAACCTAAAACTCCGAATAGAGTTGCTGCCGTTAAAATTCCCATTTGTAGATGCATAATTTTTAATCCTCGATATTTATTAGTTGTTTGCCCTTGAAAGGAATGTTTGCGAGCGTTCTTCGGGCGAGCCGATTTCCGTAACTCGCACGCCGTAATAACCGTCAATGACGACGACTTCACCGCGTGCAAACAGAAAATTATTGACCAGCAGATCAACCGGTTCGTCAACCGAACGATTGAGTTCGATCATCGAACCGACTCCGAAATTGACGGCTTCCCGCAGCGGAATTTCGGTTTTTCCGAAACGAACGGTAACATTCATTTCAACATCGAGCAGGCGTTCAATATTTTTCGCCGAATCACTGGTTTTTTCGGGTTCGGGAGTATCAAACAGATCGGCTTCCTTAAAAACCGCCATTTCGTCCGGCGTTTCAGCCGCGGATAAATCCGTTTTTTCGGTTTCTACGCTTTCCGGGCTTTCTGCGGCGGAATTCGTATTTTCCGTTTCTTCTTGTAAATCTTTTTCTTCCATTATTTAAGACCCTTCTCCTGCCGCTTTGCGGGCTGATTTTCTTTCGGTTTTTTCTGTCAATTGAACGATCATTCTGCCTTCGAGCGCGGCGATTCTACCCGTAAATTTTTCCGCGCCGCCGACACTTATCTTCAAGGGTTTTTCGACGCGATGATTCGTTCGCAAAACATCGCCTACCGATAAATTCATTAAATCCGAAACCGCTGCCGAAACTTTATCCAGATTTGTTTCGACCGGAAATTTCACGGTTGAAAGTGTTTCCAATAATGCGCGGGTGGCTTCCGGTTCAGTTGATTTTACCGGTAAATAAGAAGATCGAGTGAATTTGTCAATGACACTTTCAAGCATCACGACCGGCAGACAGATGCTTATTGCGCCGCGGGCTTCGCCGATTTGAATCTGATACACGATTGTTGCGACAACTTCGTTTGGTGCAATAATTTGAAGCATTTGCGGACGTGTTTCGCGTCCGACAACATCGGTTTCAAAAGTCGTAATAGGTCTCCAAGCCTCGCTATAATTTTCATTGAAAACAGCCAAAAAACCTTCGAGAATTTTTAATTCCAAATCGGTTGCGGAGCGTTTTTCGGTTAAACCTTGCCCGTTTCCGCCTAAAAGGCGGTCAATTATCGGAAAAGCAATAGCTGAATTTATCTCGACTGCAAAAACACTTTTTAGAGAACTGACAGCGATTGTAAAAATGGTCGTCGGATCTGGCAAACCGCGAAGATATTCGCTGTACGCCTGCTGTTCGACCGAAATCAAATTAATTTCGGCAATCGTCCGTAAAAACATCGGCAAACTTGTCGAAAGACTGTGCGCGAATAAATCGTGGAGCAAATAAATCGAATGCACTTGTTCTTTTAATAGACGGTCGGGACGGCGGAAATTATACGGCACGATGCGTCTGCGTTTTTCGCGCTCGCCCGCCGCGTCCGCCGTTTTCGCCGCATCCGGCATCAAAGCCGACATTTCTTCATTTGATAAAAGTTCTTTCGAGTTCATTTTGTTATTATTTACTGCTATTTAAGTCAATAAACTTCCCTCCTTTTCAAAGGAGGGATGTCCGAAGGACAGGGTGGTTGCTTCCTTTATTTTTCGAGAACATTAAACATTTTACAACCACCCCCAACCCCTCCTTTTTTAAGGCGGAGAGTTTGTTTTTATTATTTTCAAAAGATCTAAACATTTATAATTTTTCATTTTTCCAAAAATCTAAAATCTAAAATCTAAAATCTAAATGTTTGCCCGCAAACGAACAATTGCCTGCGTTCTGAGTTGCGAAACACGCGATTCGGAAACGCCCAAAATCTCGCCGATTTCCTTCATATTCAATTCTTCCAGATAATAAAGCGCGACGACCCGGCGTTCGCGTTCGGGCAGTTTGTCAACGGCTTTGGCAAGATTTTTTCGCGTTTGTTTTTCTGCGAGTTGTTCGAAGGCATTTGCCGCCGAATCTTTAACCGTATCAATCGCGCTCAAACCCGTTTCTTCGTCTCTTTCGTCTAAATCCAAAACGGACAAACAGCGTAAATCCTGCAAAATCTCGCGCAATTCGCCGAGCGAAATTTTCATATAGGCGGCAATTTCTTCTTCCGTCGCGCAATCGCCTTTTTCCTGCTCGACGTGATTATATGCGGCTTGAATTTCGCGTGAACGCTTGCGCGTGCTGCGCGAAGCCCAATCGAGCGACCGCAGATTATCTAAAATTGCGCCGCGCACACGCATTTCCGCAAAGGTCGTAAAAGCAATGCCGCGGGATGCGTCAAAGCGTTCGACGGCATCAATCAAACCGATAACTCCCGCACCGTACAGATCGTCCCATTCGACCGAAGGCGGAAGTTTTGCCGCCATCCGGTCGGCAATATATTTGACTTTTGAAAGATGCGACGTTATCAAATTTTCGCGATCGTTCGCCGAACAGCCGGTTTGATACGCCGTATTTTTTTGATAAGTTGCCGCGTTCGGATATTGATACATAAATCGAGGGGACTCGGGAAAATTTAAAAAATTTTAAGAAAGTAAGCAAATGGTTTAAAACATTGTGAAAATTCTAAAAGGTTTCTTTACGCTTCAAAATTGAATCGGTTTAAGAGTGTTCTTACATTTTCCATTGTTCGTTTTCCATTTTCCGTTGGTGTTTAACTTTTTGCCAGCATATTCCAGAAAGATTGCAGTTTTCCGGTTTCACCTTTCGGATTTTGCGAAGATTTTTGAATCTGTTTGGCAATCAGGCGAATGGCACGGCTTGCCGGAGAATCGGGTTTGTATTGCACGATCGGTGTCATTTCGCGGATCGCTTCCGAGACAAACGGATCGTGCGGAATCATTCCCAAAAATTCGACTTTATGGTTGAGAAATGTTTTTGCCGCCGAGCTGATCTGCTGGAAAACGTGTTCGGCATCGCCGATTCTGACGACGTTATTGACAACAATTGCAATAGGTTTGGCGGGAGAATGGCGCAAAATAACTTTTATAGTGGCGTATGCGTCAACAATCGAAGTCGGATCTGGAGTTACGACGACGATGACTTCATTGGCGGAAACCAAAACGCCGATGACATTTTCGGCAATTCCCGCCGCCGTATCAATCAGCATAACATCGAGCTTTTCTTCCATTTCCATTAATTGCGAATAAATGTAGGGGCGCGAAATAAAAGAAAAATTCGCCAGTTCTTCGATTCCGCTTCCGCCCGGAATGAGCGAAACATTTTCGGCTAATTGAATGGAAATTTCTTCGAGTTCCTTAATTCCGGCAACAACGTGTCCGAGATGAAATTTCGGAGTTACGCCGCATAACAGATCGGCATTCGCCAACCCGAAATCGGCATCGAGAAGTCCGACCTTTTTCCCCAGCAAACCTAATTCAAACGCCAGATTCACCGAAAGATTCGATTTTCCGACTCCGCCTTTGCCGCCCGTAATTGCCAGACAGCGCATTTGTTTCGAGCTTTTTGTTCGCTCTTTCGTTTGGGTTTGACCAAGGGGCATCCCGAGCGAAAGCACCGGCGCATTTGAAGCGATAAGTCTTAAAGTTGATGCCTGATCGTCTATGATGTTTTCCATTTGTTTATTGAGTTTAGAATGTTTTTTCGTCTTTTTTCGTAAATTAAAAACCGATCATTTTCGGGGGGTTTCTTTTTCAAACCAATCGCAAATCGCAGATGGCTAGATTTTTTCGCCAAAGATTCGGGCGGCAAAATTTTCGGGCGTGGCGATCTTGATATCTTCGGGAACTCTCTGTCCCATACACAGATAGGTCAAAGGCAAACCGCATTCGGCAAGAAGTTCGAGCATTGCGCCCGGGCGCGTCGTTTCGTCGAGTTTCGTGATTGCCAGACAATCGGCGCCGTACATTTCAAATTTTTTGACCGCCGCAATCGCGTCAATCGGATGTGTCGTTGCCTGAACCGCCAGACATTTTCTGATTTCGGTGTGGCGTTTGAGATAATCGGAAAGTTCGTGCTGATCGGCAAGGTCGTGCGGATTTCTGCCCGTCGTATCAATCAGAACGGTCGCTTCTGCCGGAAAACGGCGGATTAAAACGTCCAGTTCCAGAACCGAGCGGACAACGTGGCAACCGGCACCGATGATTTCAGCATAAGTTTTTAATTGTTCGACTGCGGCGATGCGGTAAGTATCGAGAGTTACGAGTTCGACTCTGCGGCGTTCTTCGAGCGCGAGTCGGGCGGCGAGTTTGGCAACCGTCGTCGTTTTACCGACACCGGTCGAACCGATCACGGCTAAAACTGCGGGATGCTCGCCCTTGAGCGGATCTTCGCCGAATTTGATTAAAGACAAAATGGCTTTTCGCAAACTCGCGTGCGTGATTTCATTAAGCGCAACCGCGCCGTTTTTGTATTGCGGAATGATTTCGGCAACCAGATTGTGAGCGATTTCCGGCGAAATTCCCATCGCGGTCAATTCGATATACGCATTTGAAAACGGCGGATCGAAAACTTCGCTGAACGCATCAACCTCGATGCTTGTTTGAAATTGTTGGGCATTCTGCCGACCGGCAAAAGCATTGATCGAAAATTTGACTTCCCGAAGTTCGGCGCGAAGCATATCGAAATCGCGGTTTGAAACGGTGGCGGGAGTGTTTTCCAAAATGTTCTTTGTCGCGGGAGACTGAGCTTCTGCATTTGATGCCGGAGATTGAACATCAAATTTTTGTTCGACAAGTTTTTGTTCGACAAATTCTTTTTTCGTGTGAACAACCCGCGGAGCTTCCGAACTGATCTCAACCGCTTCGATTTGCTTACGCGGCGCGGGGCTTGCCATCGTTTTCGGATTATACGGAAATGATTTATCAAAATTATTGACCGCAGCCGCACGTGATTGCAGAGCATTCATTATTTCCATTTTTTCGATTTTCTTCGGTTTACCCGCCGGAAATGCCGGAACATCTTCGGTTAAGTTAAAAATACTGATTCCGGAAAAATCGGTTTTTTTGGCTTTTCTTTCCTTTGCCGCCGAAGTTTCAACGGAAGGTGTCGCGCTGATTTCGATTTGAGTTTTTGTTCCCAAACCCATAAAACCGCCCGTGCGAACCTGTTTTGTTTCCAAAACAAACGCATCTTCGCCTAAATCCATTTTGATTTGTTCGAGAGCTTCCCGTGTTGTTTCCGCTCTGTATTTCTTGACGTTCATCATTTTCTTAATCTTTTACGAGATTTTTTCTAAATTTTCTTAAAAATCCAAAATCCAAAATCCAAAATCAACTTACTGTTCCCATCGAAATGAGTTTGACATTTGAAGCCACCTCGCCGTGGGCGATTACAACCAGTTCAGGCAAGAACCGTTCCGTAAGTTTGCGAAGGTGCGGGCGAACCATCGAAGAGCATAAAACAACGGGCTGTGACATCACTGCGGCACGGCACGCGGTCTCGATTTTCTCGAGCAGCTGTTTGCCGAATTCCGGTTCGATAACGTGCTGATTTGCGCCGCCGAGCAGACCGAGCCGTTCGGCAATTTGCGCTTCGAGTCGCGGATCGAGGCTTAAAACCGCGAGTTCGCCGCTTTCGTTGGAAAGACCTGCGGAAATTGTCCGCGCCAGAGAACCGCGCGCGGCTTCTGTCAAAGCATTGACATCACGCGTCACAACTCCGACATCTGCCAGAGCTTCCAAAATCGTCGCCAGATCACGAATCGGAACTCGCTCGCGCAGAAGATTTTGCAGAACTCTCTGCGTTTCGCCCAGGGACAAAACTTTCGGCGTGGCTTCTTCGACGGTTTTCGGATGCGTTTCGGCGAGCGCATCAAGCAGCTGCCGCGTTTCCTGTCTGCCCAAAAGCTCGTGAGCAAAGGTTTTAATTAGTTCTGAAAGATGTGTGCAGACAACCGTAGTCGAGTCAACAACCGTGTAACCGGCGGAAACGGCGCGGTCGCGGTCTTCGTTTCGGCGAATCCAAACAGCGGGCATTCCGAATGCCGGATCAATCGTTTCAATTCCCTGAATTTTTTCACGCACCGCACCCGGATCAATTGCCAGAAAGCCTTCGGGATAAATCTCGCCTTGCGCGATCTTTTCACCCTTCAATAAAATCGCATATTCACGCGGCGCAAGCTGCAGATTATCCGTAACGTGAACGGACGGAACAATTATGCCGAGTTCGATCGCCGCTTGACGGCGAATTTCACGAATCCGGTTAAGAAATGAATCATCACCGCTGACCAAGCCGACCAGACCGTAACCAACTTCCAGGGCAAGCGCGTCAACCTTTAATAAACTCTCGATTCTCTAAGGCTGTTTCGCAATTTCCGCTTCGTTGTCGGCGTGTTTTTGGTCGGCTTCGTTTTCCGCCGTATTTTTTAACTGCTGCATTGATAAATAAGCGACTCCGCCGGTTCCGAAGGCAAGTGCCAAAAACGCCAGATGCGGCATTCCGGGCAAAATGCCGAGAAAAAACAAAACTCCGGCAGAGATAAAAAGCGGTCGCGGATTTGATAATAATTGCGAGCTGACATCGCTGCCCATACTCGATTCGGTCGCCAGACGAGTCGTTATAATCGCCGCCGCCACCGAGACAAAAAGCGACGGAACCGCCGCCGCCACGCCGTCGCCGACCGTCAAGGTCGTATAAGTTTTGATCGCATCCGCCAAACTCATTCCGTGCTGCAGCACGCCGATGGCAAATCCCGCGCCGACGTTGATGACGACAATGATTATCGAAGCGACGGCATCGCGCTGCGTAAAGCGAATCGCGCCGTCCATCGCGCCGTGAAATTCCGCACCGCCGCTGATGTCTTTGCGGCGTTGTTTGGCTTCCGCTTCATCAATTAATCCGGCGGCTAAATCGGCATCAACCGCCATCTGATTGCCGGGCATCGCGTCCAGAGTAAAACGCGCCGTAACTTCCGAAGAGCGCACCGCGCCGTGATTGACGACCAAGAATTGAATCGCCAGCAAGATCAGAAAAATCACGACCCCGACGACATAATTTCCGCCGATGACAAATTCGCCGAACGCTTTAATGACCGCACCAGCCGCGGCATCGCCGCTGCTTCCGTCGGTCAAAATAAGGCGCGACGTGGCGACGTTTAAAGCCAGCCTGAAAAGCGTCGTCATCAGCAGTAAATTCGGGAACGATGTGAATTTTTTCGGTTCGGCAATATACATCGAAACGAGCAAAATCACGACCGAGATCATCAGGTTAAAACTGATCAAAACGTCGAGCAAAAACGACGGCAAAGGAATCAGCAAAACCAGCAAAATAATGACCGCTCCGAGCGGCACGGTTAAATGCGAAAATGTTCCGGCTTTAGCTAAAAATCGTTCTATCGGTGAATTTGTCATTTATAAATTTTAAATATTTCGAGGTGGCAGTTTTTTGACAATAAACTGCTTATTGAGGCGTGTAGTGCAAAAATGATGCCGTAAATCAAAAAACGTACCGCCGCCCGTCCCGGCGGCTGTCGTGAGTGCGTCCCGCACTCACGGGAAATTCTGCCAAATTCAACACATATTTTTTTCAACCTTCCGCACTCAAAAAAAAACGCGCCAGCGAGACGCTGGCGCGACAGCCGCCGGGACGGGCGGCGGTACGATTTTTTTTTATGGAATCAGCAAAATCTCCTTCGGCTCTGAAACCGGGAGCGAAATGCTTAGACGCTTTTTTGCTTCGTCAAATTTGAAAGTTTTACTTGAAACGCCATCAATTTTCACATCGGCAGGTATTTTATCAATTCCGACAACTTCAATTAAATCAATCTTTTGTCCTTTAAATTTTCCCGCATAAGTAAGAGTCAATACGCCTTTTTTATGCGAGATTTTTATTTCTCTGAAATCGTTTTTCCGGTAGCCGTAACCTTCGCCCGCATCTTGAAAAACGGAGGTTTCTTCCGCTTTTCCGGGCAAAATTCCGGCGGCGACATTCAAGGTTAAATTGACTTTCGGCATTTCGCCCGTATGTTGAATGACGGGCTGAGTCGGGATAACCGCCCCGACGCGGACGAAAAGCGGAAGACGGTCAATCGGTGTTTTTAAGTAATGAGTTTTTCCGCTTTCAAATTTTTCGCCCGTCCACCAATCAATCCACTCTGCACCGATCGGCAGATAAATCCCGCGAGTTTCCGCGCCTTCACGAATTACGGGCGCGACCATAATATCTTTGCCGACCATAAATTGATCGTTATTTAAATAAGTTAATTTATCTTCGGGAAATTCATACCAGAGCGGGCGCATGACGGGTTCGCCGGTTTTTTCGTGCTGTTGGAAAAGCGTGTAGAGATACGGCAAAAATTGATAGCGAAGTTCAATCGTCGCACGATTGATTTTTGTAAATTCCTCGCCGAACGCCCACGGCTCTTTATCTTTGACCCAACCGACCGAATGCGAACGGAAAAATGGTGTCAACGCGGCGGCTTGCAGCCAACGCGCATAAAGTTCGCCCGACGGCATTTCGGCAAAACCGCCGACATCGCCGCCGACAAACGGCACGCCCGAAACGCTCAAATTCGTCAGCAACGGAATCGAAAGCGCGAGGTGATCCCAACTCGCGTAATTATCGCCCGACCAAACGGCGGAAAACCGCTGAACTCCGGCAAATCCGGCACGGGTCAGCACAAACGGACGGGTTTCCGGCGAGAGTTTTCGCAAACCTTCAAACGAAGATCGCGCCATCTGCATTCCGTAAACATTGTGATAACGCCGGTGCGTGTCGGGAAGACCGTCGCCCGCGTGTGGTGTATCGTATGGAAAAGTTTTGTCGGGGTGATGATAAATTTCGGGTTTTTCCGTTTTTGGAGTCATAAAAACGCCGGGTTCGTTCATATCATTCCAAAATCCGGCAACGCCTTCGTCAAGATGTGCCTTGTAAAACGAACTAAACCATTCTCTGGCGCGAGGATCGGTAAAATCGGGAAAGGTTGATTCCTGTGCCCAGACATTTCTGATCAAAACCGTGCCGTCGGCATTTTTAACAAAAACACCTTTTTTCAAACCGTCCGTATAAACCGCATAATTATCGTCCTGTTTAATGCCCGGATCAATAATTATCACGGATTTGAATCCGTCCGCTTTCAAATCCGTGATCAGTTTTTTCGGATCGGGAAAACGCTTCTTATCCCACGTAAACACGCGGTATTCGTCCATATAATCAATATCAAAATAAATCACGTCCGCCGGAATTTTGTTTTTTCGAAAACCGGCGGCAATTTCGCGAATACGAGATTCGGGAAAATACGACCAGCGCGATTGCTGATTTCCCAAAGCCCAAACGGGCGGCAGAGGAGTTTTTCCCGTCAAATTGCTGTAATCGGCTAGAACCTTTTTCGGCGAACGCTCTTTTCCGCCGATGAAAACAAAGTAATCGAGTTCGCCGCCGTCCGCCCCGAATGTGTATCTGTCGGGCGAAGATTTGCCCATATCAAAAAATGAGCGAAACGAATTATTAAAAAATATGCCGTAAGATTTTCCATCGTGAAGCGCGTAGAAAAACGGGATCGCCTGATAGATCGGATCTGTGCCGATCGGATAAGCAAAAGTGTCGGTGTTCCACATCGTCATAAATTTCCCGTTGCGCGACATCTCCATAAACGCTTTTTCGCCGAAACCGTAATATGTTTCAACCTCGCTTTTTCTGAGTTTTGTCGTTTGAATTTCGCCCGTTTGATCGTCAAAACGCGCCGGACGCAGTTTGTCGTCCTGCACGACCAATTCGCCGTTTCCATCAAAAATAGTAATCAGCAGCGGCATTTTTTCAATCACGACTTTTATGCCTGATTCATTTGTCAAAACAATCTGCATTGCGGTTTGCGAAACTTTTGCCGCGGGAAATTTTCTTTCAGCCGAAGTATCAAACGCATAAGAAAAATCTCGTTCAAAATTACCGTTCGGCGCGTAGCGAACACGCACGACTTGTGCATCGTGAAACATAATTTCGACCTTTGAACCCGTCGAAGTTTGCAAAACAATGCCGTTTGCCCGCGTTTCGGCGATGTTTGCAACATTACCGAAAGTTTTGATTTCCGCTCTGATCCCCAGCGGCAAAATCAGAAAAACCGCGCACGCTGTTAAAATTAAAAGTTTTATGTTTTTATTCACTTTTCCCTCCGTATTTGTTGGTTGAATTGACAAATTATTAGTTACTGTAAATATGTCGTGCCTGTTTGTTATAAATTGTCGCGAGTTTAATAAAATCCTAAAAAAAGAGAAGCTAAAATCGGTATGGTGAGCGGTAGCGAACACCTCGATTAGCTAAAAAGTTGATTGCCGCCAAACCTGCTCGCTACCGCTCGCTATACTGATTGCTTTTTTAAATAACATTAACTCGTAAAACTGGAAAAGCCCGAATTATTTACAGTAACAATTATTATATAAATCGGCGTTTAATAATCACGTTCGGAGTTCACGCTTCAGCGTGTTTCCGTCTGCGTAGGGCGGCGGAATACAAACTAAAGTTTGAAATCTGAATATGGCAGACTAAAGTTTGAAATCTGAACGTGATTATAAACGTATTTTATAAAAAATTATTCTCAATTTTTCGAAAATAAATCGAATTTTTTTTGTTCACAGTTTTAACAAAAGATACATCTTCGATTAAAGTTATTGCAAGAAAAAAAAGTTTGTCGCCGGATTTAAAACAAGTTAATACAAGCAATATCTACATCGTTTTACTTGAGCAGTGCTCCGAGCATTGCGCTTTGTTTCGATTAATTAAAATACACTTATGAAAAAAATTCTACTGCCCGTTTTTACAATAATTATTTTAGTTTTGTTTGCTGATTTTTCGTTTAGCCAAAACAAAACCGACGAAACATTGCGCGTAATGACTTTTAATATTAAACATAACGAACCGCGCGACGGCGAAAATGCCTGGGAATTTCGTAAACAAAAAGTTGCCGATGTGATTCGTTTTCATAAAGCGGATGTGGTCGGAGTTCAAGAGGCT